>NZ_JAUQWH010000039.1 GCF_030757795.1 Actinoplanes oryzae | reverse complement strand
GGGTGCGGCGGGGTGCGGCCGGGTGCCGCTGCATGCGAAGCGGTGTGGCGGGGCGCGACCGGGGAGCCGAGGCGTCCCGGAGCCGGGCGGCGACCTCCCGGGGGTTGTGCTCAGGATGAGAACGAGCTACGTTGTTCTCAGTTCGAGTAATACTCAGGGCGAGAACACGAGGAGCAGCCGGTGACGGAGGAAGAGGAGTTCCTGGCGGGCTACGACCCCGGCGCCTTCCCGAGCGTCGCGGTCACCGTCGATGTCGTCGCGCTGACGATCCGCGAGGGGCGGCTGCACGTGCTGCTCGTCGAGCGCGGCGGCCACCCGTTCGCCGGCTGGCGCGCGCTGCCCGGTGGCTTCGTGCAGGAGGAGACGCTCGACGCGGCGGCGCTGCGCGAGCTCGGCGAGGAGACCGGCCTGCGCCCCGGCGAGGGCGAGCTGGACCGGGTGCACCTCGAGCAGCTCCGGTCGTACGGGAATCCGCGCCGCGACCCCCGCATGCGCGTCATCTCCGTCGCCTACCTGGCCTTCGCGCCCCGCCTGCCCGACCCGCGAGCGGGGACGGACGCGTCCGGTGCCTTCTGGGTGCCGGTCGACGAGGCGGGCGAGCTGGCCTTCGACCACGCCGCGATCCTCGCCGACGCGCTCGACCGCGCCCGGGCCAAGCTGGAGTACACGCCGCTGGCCACCGCGTTCGTCGGCGAGGAGTTCACGATCGCCGAGCTGCGCGCGGTCTACGCGGCGGTCTGGGGCGAGGAGCTGCACGCCGGCAACTTCCACCGCAAGGTGCTGTCGGTGCCCGGGTTCGTGGAGAGCACCGGCGAGACGGCGCCGCGGGCGGGGGAGCGCGGCGGCCCGAAGCCGAAGCTCTACCGGGCCGGCGACGCGCGCCTGCTGCACCCCGCGCTCCTGCGGCCCACCCGCGAGGACGGTGTGCGATGACGGCGCCGGCAGACAGGACGACGACGCCGGTCGGCGAGACGATGACGTTCGACGAGGCGGTCGCGGCGATCGACCGGGCCGCGAGCCTGGCGGAGCTGGGTGGCGAGGGCGCGTACCGGAAGCTTCTCAGGATCGTGCACCCGGACGTCGCACCCGCGGCAGTGAGGGCGACCGCGACGCGGGTCGCGGCGAAGCTCACCGGCATGGCCGGAAAGACTCGCACGCTGACGACGCGGCGCGCGACCTACCGGCTCGGCGACGTCATCGCGCGCGGCGACCTGGCCGACCTGATCGAGCTGGACGACGACAAGCTGCTGAAGCTGCCGCGCCGCCCGGCCGACAACGACCTGATGCGTGCCGAGGCCGCCGCCCTGACCCGGCTGGACCGCGACGGCGACCCGCGGCACCGGGCTTATGCGCCGCGCTTGATCGAAAGCTTCGTGCAGGAGGACAGCGCCGGGGCGCGGCGCGAGGCGATCGTGCTGGAGCGGCTCGCCGGGTTCGTGCCGCTGACCGGGATGCTGCACAGGCTCGACGCCCGCGACGTCGCCTGGATGTGGCGGCGGCTGCTCACCGCGCTCGGCTGGGCGCACCGGGCCGGCGTGGTGCACGGCGCCGTGCTGCCCGAGCACGTGCTGATCCAGCCCGAGGAGCACGGCGTCGTCCTCGTCGACTGGTGCTACAGCGTCGCGCCCGGCACGCCGGTCCCGGCCGTCGTGTCGCGGCACCGCGCGACGTACCCGCCGGAGGTCCTGGCACAGCGGCCGGCGACCGCGGCGACCGACATCTACCAGGCCAGCGGTCTGATGCTGGCGCTCATCGAGGAACCGCCCGGCGCGATCCGGCGGTTCGTGGCGGGGTGCCGTTACCGCGCACCCCGGATGCGTCCCCAGGACGCGTGGCAGCTGCTCGCCGAGTTCGACGAGCTGCTGGAGAAGTGGTACGGCCCCCGGAAGTTCCGGCCCTTCACAGTGCCGGCAGCGTGAGGAGAGAAGTCATGGGAAGCGGACGCTGGTCCACCAATGTCTACGACGCCGCCGCGAGCTACCGTGCCGCCACGGGCACGAGCGCGTTCGCGTACAGCGACAGCGGCGCCCGCAAGGCGCACCCCGCCCTGGACCCGAAGGGCGTCACCGAGCGGGAGAGCCGCGACAGCGCCGAGCACCCGCGGAGCACGCCGATCGCGGTGCTCTTCGACGTCACGGGCTCGATGGGCACCGTGCCCCGGGTGCTGCAGACCAAGCTGCCGCAGCTGCTCGGCCTGCTGACCCGCAAGGGGTACGCCACCGACCCGCACATCATGTTCGGCGCGGTCGGCGACGCCACGTGCGACAAGGTGCCGCTGCAGGTCGGACAGTTCGAGTCGGACAACCGCATGGACGAGGACCTGGCCCGGATCGTGCTCGAGGGCGGGGGCGGCGGGCAGCGCACCGAGTCGTACGAGCTGGCGATGTACTTCATGGCCCGGCACACCGATCTCGACAGCCTCACCAAGCGTGGCCGCCGCGGCTACCTGTTCCTCATCGGCGACGAGATGCCCTACGCGAAGGTGAAGCCCAAGGAGGTCAAGAAGTTTATCGGCGACGACCTCCGGGAGGCCATCCCGGTCGAGGCGATGATCGCGGAGCTGCAGCGGGCGTACGACGTCTACTACATCATCCCGACGGCGGCCGGCTGGGGCGGCGACCAGGAGATCCTCGGGCACTGGAAGCGGCTGCTCGGCCAGAACGTCATCGAGCTCGACGATCTCGACGCCGTGTGCGAGACCATCGCGCTGACCGTCGGCCTGGGCGAGGACGCGATCGATCTCGACGAGGGGCTCGCGGACCTGACCGAGGTCGGCTCGACGGCGGGCGCCTCGGTGGGGCGGGCGCTGGCGCTGGTCCGGCCGCGCGGCGCCGTGGTCCGGGCCGACCTGGTCCCGTCCGCCGGCGTCGACGGGAACGAACGGCTGTGACTCACATCGCGGTCGTGGACCTCGGCTACGGCGACGCCGGCAAGGGGACAGTGGTCGACACGCTGTGCGCCGCCGGGGACGTACGCGCGGTGCTGCGCTTCAACGGGGGAGCGCAGGCCGCCCACAACGTCGTCGCCGGGGGCCGGCACCACACGTTCGCGCAGTTCGGGTCGGGCACCTTCCACGGGGTGCCCACCCACCTGACCCGGTTCGTGGTGGTCGACCCGCTCGCGCTGGCCGCGGAGGCCGCCGCGCTCGGCAACCCCTTCGAGCTGCTCACGGTCGACGCCGGCTGCCTGCTCGTCACGCCCTGGCACCGGGCGGCCAACCAGCTGCGCGAGCGGCGGCGCGGCGGGGCCCGGCACGGTTCGTGCGGCATGGGCGTCGGACAGACCGTGGAGTACGCCCAGAGCAACGCGGACGCCCCTCGTGCCGCCGACGTGCGCTCGCCCGTGCGCCTGCGCCGGCGCCTCGCGGCGGTCCGGGACCGGCTGACGGAGCAGGTCGGTCCCCTCGACGCCCCGCCGCTCGACGACGTGGTCGACGCGTTCGTGGCCTTCGGGCAGGCCGTCGCCGTCGTGGACCCGGCGTTCACGGGCCGGCTGCTGACCGAGGGCCGGTGCGTCTTCGAGGGCGCGCAGGGCGTGCTGCTGGACGAGTGGCGCGGCTGGCACCCGTACACGACGTGGTCGACGACGACGTTCGGCAACGTGACCGAGCTATGCGACTCGTTCGAGCGGCTGGGCGTCGTACGCACCTACACCACCCGGCACGGCGCCGGCCCGTTCGTGACGGAGGCGCCGCTGGATCTGCCCGAGGCGCACAACGGCGCCGGCGAGTGGCAGGGCGCGTTCCGCGTGGGCCACTTCGACGCGGTCGCCCACCGGTACGCCGTCGAGGTGGCCGGCGGGGTGGACAGCCTGGCCGTGACCCACCTCGACGCCCCGGCACGCTGTCCGGGGCTGCGCGTCTGCACGGCGTACACGACGGGTGCCCGCATCGCACCCGGACCGTTCCGGGATCTGGACCACCAGGCGGCCCTGACCCGGCAGCTGGAGCGCGCCCGGCCGGCGGAGCTGCACCGGCCGGACGACTGGGCGGCCGAGATCGGCACTCTGCTCGGCGCGCCGGTGACGGTGGAGTCGTGGGGACCGGACCGCGCCGACAAGCGCCTTGCGGTCAGCTGCCGCTGAGGATGCGGGCCAGCTCGCCGGGCTTCGTCAGCATCGGCCAGTGGCCCGAGTCGATGTCGGCCAGGTCGAGGTGCTTGATCCGGGCCAGCTCCGGCAGGTCGCCCGCGCCGATCCACTCGCGCGCCTGGGCCGGCGTGAACTCGGGGCACACCAGCACGGCCGGGATGTCGTACCGGCGCTCGTCGGTGTAGTGCACGACGGCGCGCGACACCCCTTCGGGCACCGGGACCGCCCGCGTGGCGAAACTCTGGCGCGCGGCCTCGTCGAGGTCCGCGGAGTCCGGGCCCTCGAAGGGCGCCCAGCCCGGGAAGGCCATCAACCCGTCCTCGGGCGGGAAGAAGTCGGCGTACTTGTCGCCCTCCGGCGCGGGCCAGCCGCCGATCAGCACGACCTTGGCCACCCGGTCCGGCCGGGCGTCGGCCACCAGCCACGCCAGCGTGCCCGCGGCGGAGTGCCCCACCACCACGGACCGGCCGGGGGCGGCGTCCACCACCGCGAGCACGGCAGCCACCTGGTCGGCCAGCGTCGCCGACGTGTTGCCGTCGCCCTGCCCCGGCAGCGTCACCGGAACAGCCTCGCGGCCCAGCGCACGGGTCTCGGTCACGACGGCGTCCCACGCGGAGGCGTCCAGCCACAAGCCGCCGAGCAGCACGATCTGATCTGCACTCATGCGGGCAATGTAGAGCGGGTTCCGGACGTTCGGCTTCCGGTACCGTGCATCCCATGCCGACCGGTACGAGTCCGACCGCCCGGGCGCTGCGGACGTTGGAGATCCTCCAGGCGCGGCCGGGCACAACCGCCGAGCAGCTCGCCGGCGCGCTGGGCGTGACCGAGCGGGCGGCGCGGCGCTACGTCGGGATCCTGCGCGAGGCCGGCATCCCGGTCGAGTCGGCCCGGGGCCCGTACGGGGGCTATCGGCTGAGCCGCGGCGTGCGCCTGCCGCCGGTCGTCTTCACCGAGGAGCAGGCTCTCGCGCTGGTCATGGCCGTGCTCGACGGTCAACCGGCCGCGCACGACGCCGGCGAGGCGCTGGCCAAGGTCATCCGCGCCCTGCCCGAGCGGATCGGCCGGCAGGCGGCGATGCTCCGCGAGTACGCGTCGGCCGCCCCCGATCCGGAGCAGCGGCGCCCCGATCCCACGATCACCAGCACCCTCGTCGCCGCCGTCGCCGACAAGTGCCGCGTGGCGATCGGCTACCGCGACTGGGAGTCCGAGGTCGACCCGTGGGCGGTGGTCGTGCGCTACGGACGCTGGTACCTGCTGTGCCACTCGCACCACGCGAACGCCGTGCGCACGTACCGGGTCGACCGGATCCGGGCCGTCCGGCGGACGACGCAGCGGTTCACGCCGCCCGACGGGCTGGACCCGGTGGCCGTCCTGGAGGAGAACCTGGGGAAGGGCTGGCGGTTCCCCACCCGGGTGGTCTTCCACGCGCCGCTGCCGGCGGTGGCGCCCTGGATCCGGCCGCCGATGGGCACGCTCGAGCCCGACGGCGACGGCTGCGTGCTCACCGGCAGCACTGGCAACCCCGCGATGTACGCCCAGGAGTGGCTCGCCGCCGTCCCCTTCGGCTTCACCGTCACCGGCGGGCCCGAGCTGCGCGCCGCCGTGGCGACGGTGGCGGCTCGCTTCGCTGCCGCGGTCGAGTGAGCTCCCGGGTGCCCCGCACGGTGAGCGGGACCAGCGCCGCGCCGAACATCACCACCGCCGCGCAGATCAGTGACTTGTCGATGCCGATGCCGGCGGAGAGCGGGCCGGCGAGGGTGTTGCCCACCGGCAGCGCCAGGTAGGAGCCGAGGATCTCCCAGGAGACGACCCGGGCGAGCACCTCGTGCGGGACGTGGTCCTGCACCGCCGTGTCCCAGGCGACGGCGTAGAAGAACAGCCCTGCGTAGCCGATCACCGCGCCGGTGAGCACGGCGGCGAGGGTGCCCGGCCACACGTAGGCCAGCGCCCACAACGGCATCAGCAGCACGCCGGGCCAGCCGGCCAGCAGCAGCCGCCGGGTCCGCCAGCGCAGGGCGACGGCCGCGCCGAGGACGCCGCCCAGGCCCTCGGCGGCGGCGACGAAACCGGCCGTACGGGCGCCGCCCAGCTGTTCCACCGCGACCACCTGCACGAGGACGAGCACCACGCCGTTCGCCAGGTGGTAGACGGTGGCCGCGAGCGTGCCCGTCAGCAGCCAGTCGCGCGCCCGGATCGCGCGCCAGCCCTCGCCGAGCTCGCGCAGCAGCCCCGCCCCGGCGACCCGGGTCGTGCGCGCCTTGATGAGCAGGGCGGCGAGGCCGGACGCGGCGAAGCTCACGGCGTTGACCGTGAAGCCGGCCGGCGCCCCGAACGCGGCGACCACCACGCCGCCGAGGGCCGGTCCGGCGACGCGGCATGCGTTCTGCAGCATGCTGAGCGTCGCGTTGGCCCGCCGGCGGTCGTCCGGCGGGACGAGCATCGGCTTGAGGGCGGACATCGCCGGCTCGAAGAATGCCCCGGCCCCGGCGGACAGCGCGGTGAGCGCACACAGGACACCCAGGTGGTACGTGCCCGAGGCGAACATGACCGCGATCGCGGACGTGGTCAGGACGCGGACGGCGTCGGAGAGCACCATCAGCCGCTGCGGCTGGACCCGGTCGGCCCAGACGCCGCCGAAGAGGGTGCAGGCCAGCAGCGCCACGACCGTCGAGGCCATGACGAGGCCGAGGTCGCCGGCGCCGCCCCCGGCGACGAGGACGGCGACGGCCAGCGCCACGGTCTGGAAGCCGTTGCCGAGCCACGACAACGTCATGCCGGAGGCGAGCAGCCGGAAATCACTCATGGGCCGGGACGATAGTTCACCGTCTAACTATTTGGCAATGAACTATGCTGGCGGCGTGGAACGGGACGAGGTCGATCAGCACGTCATGCGGTGGGCGAGCCTGTGGGAGGGCGAGCCCGACGTCGCCCCGGAGATCGAGGGCGCGATCACCCGCATGCAGTTCCTGCTGCGCCGGCAGAAGCGGGCCGACGCGGCGGCCTTCCCCGACCCGTCGTTCACGGCCGAGGACTACAAGACGCTGCACGTGCTGATGGTGCAGCCCTACCCGCTCGAGGCCACGCCCGCCCAGCTGGCCGAGGCCGCCAAGGTGACCCGCGCCGCGATGACCGCTCGCCTCGACCGCCTCGCCCGCGCCGAGCTGATCACCCGCGAGGTCGAGCCGCAGGACCGCCGCCGGGTGATCGTCCGGCCGACCGCCGCGGGCCGCGCCGCGTGGGAGCAGCACATCCACGCCGGCATGGCCCGCGACCGCGACCTGCTGGCCGCGCTCAGCCTCACCGAGCTTCGGCAGCTCAACTCGTTGCTGCGCAAGGTGCTGCGGCACCACGAGCGGTGATCAGAGATACATCCCGGTCGCGGGGGCGGTCACCGGCACGGTCACCGGCTCGGCCCCGGTGCGCAGGGCGTAGAGCTCGGCGAGGGTCGCCCCGGCCGGGCCGATGCCGGTGGACCTGCCGAGCCAGCGGACGGCCTCGGCGTACGGGAGGCGGCCGACCTCGATGCTCGCCAGGCACCGCCCCGGCCGGACCACCGCGGGGTGCAGCGACGCCAGGTCCTCGTTGGTCGTGAGGGCGATCAGCGCGTTGCGTCCCTGGCCGAGCAGGCCGTCGGTGAGGTTGAGCAGCCGGGAGAGCGACTGCCCCGCGCTCGCCTTCGCCTCCCCGCTGACCAGCTCGTCGCAGTCCTCCAGCATGAGCAGGCGCCAGCGCGGCTCGTCGTCGTCGCCGCTGCCCAGCGCCACGCTCATCAGATAGGCCGGATCGCTGAACAGGCGCTCCGGGTCGAGCACGCAGTCGACCTGGCACCACGAGCGCCACTGCTGGGCGAGCGCGCGCAGCGCCGTCGTCTTGCCGGTGCCCGGCTCGCCGTGCAGCAGCAGGAGCCGGCCGTGGATGCTGGTGTGGTCGAGCCGCATGAGCCGCTCGAGGGTCTGCGCCACCGGCTCGGCATAGTTGCCGCGGATCCTCTCCCAGGGCGCGGCGTCGATCTCCCGCTGCGCGCGGCGCGGTCCGTGCGGACCGAAGTGCCAGAAGCCGATGGGTACGCTCTCCGCCGCCGGCGCGGGCTCCTCCACCGCGTCGGCGACGACCGCCGCCAGCATCGACTCGGCCAGCTCGGCGCTCACCGCGGTGACGGTCACCCGGGCCCGGCGGCTCTGCTTCCATCGCATGACGTAGAGCGTCCAGCCGTCGCCGACGGACAGCCGGCTGTGGCTGTCCTCCTCCAGCGCGTCGCGCACCACGCGGGCGGCGTCGCTGGTCAGCGGGGCGTCGGCGCGGACGTTCTCCAGGTAGCTGGTGCGGCCGAAGGGCTCGCGTCCCTGCACGAAGGCGTCGAGCGCGAGCAGATCGACGACGTCCACCAGCCGGTCCGTGTCGTCGACGGAACCGGACAGCGGCAGCGCCGTGGGGGCGGGCAGGACGACCGCCGGCTCCACGGCGCGGCTGCCGAGCCGGTCGACGGACTGATGGGGCGTACGCATCTGCCCATGATCTTCCCTCGCCGCCGGCCCGGCACCCGGTTTTCGATTCAGTTGCTCCGATCGGGAGCCCGCGTCAGCACGAACACCGGGATGACCCGCTCGGTCTTCGTCTGGTAGTCCGCGTAGGGCGGCCACGCCTCCACCGCCCGCGCCCACCACGCCTCGCGCTCCTCGCCGTGCACCTCGCGCGCGACATAGTCGTGCTTCTCGGCCTCGTCCTGGAGCTCGACGTGCGGGTTCTTGACGAGGTTCCAGTACCACACGGGGTGCTTCGGGGCGCCGCCCAGCGAGGCGACCACCGCGTACTCCCCGTCGTGCTCGACCCGCATCAGCGGCGTCTTGCGCAGCTTGCCGCTCTTCGCGCCGACCGAGGTCAGCACGATGATGGGTTTCCCGCGCAGGAACTGCGCCTCGGTCCCGTTCGACGCCTCGAACTGCTCGGCCTGCTCGCGCGCCCAGTCGGACGGGCTCGGCGCGTACTCTCCGGTCAGCGGCATGGTGTGACCCCTTCGCTCGGTGATCCCCCCACCACACTAATGAGAAGGCGGCCGCCGGTAGGGTGCGCCCATGCCCACGATCGATGTCTCCGGCGTCAAGTTGAGCTACGAGGAGTCGGGCAGCGGTGATCCGGTCCTGCTGCTCGCGGGCACGGGGGCCCGCGGCCGCTCGTGGGCGCTGCACCAGGTGCCGGCGCTGACCGGGGCGGGGCTCCGGGCGTACACGATGGACAACCGGGGGATCGGTGAGAGCGGGCCGGCCCACCCGGGCCTGACCGTCGCGGACCTGGTCGCCGACACCGTGGCGGTCGTCGAGCGGGTCGTGGGCGGCCCGTGCGCCCTCGTCGGGACCTCCATGGGCGCGCTCATCGTCCAGGAGCTGCTGCTCGTCCGCCCCCACCTGGTGACCCGGGCCGTGCTGATGGCCTCCCGCGCCCGCCCCGACCCGGTGTCGCTCGCGCTCGCGGAGGGCGACCGGGAGCTGGGGGACAGCGGCATCACCCTGCCGCCCCGCTACGCCGCGGTCACCCGGGCGCTGCAGAATCTCTCCCCGGCCACGCTCGCCGACCCCGGCCTGAGCCAGGACTGGCTGGACCTGTTCGAGTTCTCGCCCGAGGACCGCACCAGCCCCGGCGCCCGCGCCCAGCTCGGCGTGCTGCTGACGACGGACCGCCGGGCCGCGTACGCGAAGGTGCGCACGCCCGTGCACGTGATCTCCTTCGCCGACGACCTCATCGCCCCGCCGGAGCGCGGCCGGGAGCTGGCGGCGGCGATCCCGGGCGCGACCTATACGGAGATCCCGGACGCCGGCCACTACGGATACCTCGAACAGCCCGATGTGGTGGACGCCGAGCTGTTGCGCTTCCTGGGGCGCGCATGATCGCCCGGCCGCCTTGTGGGAGGTGCGCATGATCGCCGGGCTGCTTCCCGGGGTCGTGCGGGCCGTCGAGGCGTGGGACGATCCCGACGGCGTCGAGCTGTTGCCGGGCGAGCCGGAGCTGATCGCGAACGCCGTCCCCAAGCGGCGTGCGGAGTTCACCACCGTGCGGCACTGCGCGCGTACGGCCCTGGCCGGGCTGGGCGTCGCCCCGGTGCCGATCCTGCGCGGCGAGCGCGGCGCCCCGATCTGGCCGGCGGGCATCGTCGGCAGCATGACGCACTGCGCCGGCTACCGGGCGGCGGCGGTCGCCCGGTCGTCCGACCTCGCCGGCGTGGGCATCGACGCCGAGCCTGCCGGGCCGCTGCCCGAGGGCGTGCTCGACCTCGTCACCCTGCCGGACGAGCGCGCCCATCTCGCCGGGCTCGCCGCCGCGCGGCCCGACGTGTGGTGGGAGCGGCTGCTGTTCAGCGCGAAGGAGTCGGTTTACAAGGTCTGGTTCCCGCGTACGGGCGAATGGCTCGGCTTCGAGGAGGCGTCCCTGACCTTCGACCCGGAGTCGGCGTCGTTCACCGCCCGGATCCTGCGGGACGGGCCGTTCGCGTCGCTGCACGGCCGTTACGCGGTCGGCGACGGTCTCGTGGCGACCGCCATCGCCCTGCCTCTTCCGGTCAGCGCATCCCGATGACCGCGGCGTCCGTTCCGCCGCGCCACAGGATGCCCGCTTCGGCGAAGCCGCCGTCGCGCAGCGCCCGGACGTGCCAGGAGGCCGGCGGGTTCCACTCGGTGTGGGTGCTGTCCGGGTAGAGCCGTTCGCGCTCGGGCAGCAGCGGGGCCAGCTCCTCGTCGCCGGCCACGCGCGCCCACCAGCTCGCCCAGTCGAGCGCCGCCCCCGTCGCCTGGCGCGCCGTGCGCTCGGCGTCGGCGCGCGCGGTGAGCAGCTTGGTCAGGCCGGGCAGGGCGTCGTCCGGCATGTGGTCGGCGTTGACGAAGATGCCGCCGGGCCGCAGCAGGGACGCGATCTCCGCGTAGAGGGCGGCCACCCGCTCGCCCGGCAGCCAGTGCAGCGCGGTGGCGGTCAGCACGGCGTCGAACTCGGTGTGCGGCAGCGCCTCCGCCCACCGCGGCGACTTCAGGTCCGCCGAGACGACGGCGGCCCGGCTGTCGCCGCCCAGCGAGGAGCGGGCCAGCGACAGCAGCACCGGGTCCTGATCGAGCACCGTGGTGGTCGCCTCCGGGAAGCGCGCCAGCGTCCGCAGGCTGATCGTCCCGGTGCCGCCCGCCAGGTCCAGCACCCGTGGCGCCCCGCCCGCGCTCACCGCCTCGACGGCGTCGAGCATGGCGGCGAACCGCTGCTCCCGGTCGGGCAGATAGCCCTCCTGCTGACGGTCCCAGCTCTCCTGCCACGCGGCAGCGGTGTAAGCACTCATGACGCTCACGCTAGTTACACCGACCCTCCCGGGCAAGCCCTGTTGCCAACAATGTGCAATAAGCTGGCCTGCCCGGGATTCATTGCTCGGCCTGCCGCTGGGCGAAGGCCATGAGGTCCCGCCGCTCGATCGCCGCGGCCATCAGGTCCGGGAACGCCTCGGGCGTGCACGCGAAGGCCGGCACCCCCATCGCCGCCAGCGCGGCGGCGTTCTCCGCGTCGTAGGCCGGGGCGCCCTCGTCGGACAGGGCGAGCAGCACGACCACCTGCACGCCGGCCGCCGTCATCTCGGCGACCCGGCGCAGCATCTGCTCGCGGACGCCGCCCTCGTAGAGGTCGCTGATCAGCACGAAGATGCTGTCCCGCGGCCGCGTGATCAGCTGCCGGCTGTAGGCGATCGCCCGGTTGATGTCGGTGCCGCCGCCCAGCTGGGTGCCGAAGAGCACCTCGACCGGGTCGCTGAGCTGGTCGGTCAGGTCGACGACGGCGGTGTCGAAGACCACGAGCGAGGTCCGCAGCGACCGCATCGACGCGAGCACCGCCGAGAACACGCCGGAGAACACGACGGACGCGGCCATCGAGCCGGACTGGTCGACGCACAGGACGACGTCGCGCTGGATCGCGGTGGTGCGCCGGCCGTATCCGATCAGGCGCTCGGGGACGACCGTACGGTGCTCCGGCTGGTAGTGCTTGAGGTTCGCGCGGATGGTGCGGTCCCAGTCGATGTCACGGAGCTTCGGCCGATTGATGCGGGCCGCGCGGTTGAGGGCGCCGGACACCGCGGCGCGGGTCTTCTGGCTGATCCGCTTCTCGAGCTCGTCGACCACCTTGCGGACGACCTGGCGGGCGCTCTCCTTGGTCTGCTCGGGCATGACCCGGTTGAGGGTGAGCAGCGTGCCGACCAGGTGCACGTCCGGCTCCACCGCGTCGAGCATCTCCGGTTCGAGCAGCAGCCGGGTCAGGTCGAGGCGCTCGATCGCGTCGGACTGCATGACCTGGACGACCGTGCTCGGGAAGTACTCGCGGATGTCGCCCAGCCACCGGGCCACCTTGGGCGCCGAGCCACCGAGCCCCGCCGACCGGCCCGCCGTCGTGGCCGCCGTGCCGTCGCCCGCGTCGTAGAGCGCGGCCAGCGCGGCGTCCATCCGGCCGTCCCGCCCCTCGGCCCCGCCGAGCGACTCCTCCGCCGCCCCGCCGAGCACGAGCCGCCACCGCCGCCGGCGCTCCGCCGCCGCGTCGCCCGTCCGGCCCGCTCCGGCAGCCGTCCCGCCCGGCCCGCCGGATCCCGCCGCTGTCCCGCCCGGCCCGCCGGCTCCCGTCGTGGTGTCGCCCGTCCGGTCCTCTCCCGCAGCCGGGTCGCTCACTCGATCCTCCGCAGCAGCGTTGCTCATCCGATCTCCTTTCCCAGCAGCGCCGCCAGCGTCGGGAGCACCCGCGCGGCACGGTCATGGTCGAGCACAAGCGGCGCCTCGCCCGCCGCGCGCACGCCTCCGGCGATCCGGTCGCCGATCGCGCGCCGCTCGCCGGCCGCGAAGCTCCCGAACGTCCGCCGCAGCAGCGGAAGCACGTCGTCGAACGCCTCCACCGCGATGTCGGCGAGCCACGAGTCCACGAGGTCGAGCAGCTCCTCGTCGTGCACCAGCAGCAGCCCGCCGCCGGACAGGAAGCCCTCCACCCACGCGGCGCCCTCCGCGGGTGGCGTGCCGACGGTCAGCGCGAGCCCCAGCCGCCGGCGCACCTCCGCGCCGTCGAGCCGCCCGGCGTCCAGGAGCAGCCGGGTCAGCCGCCCGGCGATCAGCCCGTGCAGCCCGGCGCGCCCGGCGACCGAGGTCAGCGTGCCGAGCCAGCGGTCGCTCAGCCCGGCGTCGTCGAGCAGCCCGACCGCCTGGTGCACCCCGTCGACGTGCCCGCGCAGCGTCTTGGCGGCCTCGTCGGACAGCGAGCCCACCGCGGCGGGCAGTCCGGCGCAGACGCGGGTGAGCAGGCTCGATGTCACGGTCGCGAGCCCGGCGACGTCGGTGCGCCGCACGTCGCCGTAGCGCAGGGTGCGGGCCAGGGCGGGGATCGCCGCCATCAGGTGCTCGAGGTCGGCGTCGAGGGCGGCCCGGGTGTCCAGCGCGGCGAGCACGGGCGGGAAGGCATCGGTGAGATCGGCGAGCAGGCACACCTCGACGAGCGCGGTGACCTCCCCGAGCGACTGCGCCTTGCCCGCCGCCTCCACCACCTTCGCCGTGGCCGCGGCGGCGACCGTCGTGCCGTACATGCTGCCCTCGACGAGCTGCACCGCGAAGTCGGGCAGCCACCGCAGCCGCCACTGCTCCCGGAACGTCCCGAGCCCCCGCCGCCCGGCATCCGGCTCGCCCCACGGCACGCCGATCGCGCGCATCCGGTGCAACAGCCGGCTGCGTGCCAGGTCCATGTCGCGGCGCAGGTCCAGCTCCTGCACCTTCTCGAGCGCTTCCGGCTTGAGGCGTACGGCCTTCTGGTGCGCCGCGAGATCCTTCGCCAGCGGTACGGCCGGCATGTCCTCCGGCACCCCGCCGAGCCGCTCACCCACGACCATCCGCCGGTCGATGAGCTCGGTGCGCAGCGGTTCCCCCTCGCAGAGCACCGCCTCCGCCGCCTCGGTCACCTCCGCCAGCCCGGCGAGCGGCCGTCCCCGCACGGTGGCCAGCGCCTCCGCCAGCCGGGTCGCCTCGATGACGTGCGCCGACGACGTGGGCACCCCCTCCGCGCGCAGCACCCCGGCGGCGTCCACGAGCCACCGCGGCACCACGTCGGCGCCGGTCGTGAAGAGATGGTGGTACCAGCCGGGCGACCGCACCCCGGCGCCGTAGCCGGACCAGGACGCCAGCCGCCCGTACGTCCACGGCACCCAGGTGAAGCTGACCTTCGCCTTCTTGCGCCCCTTGAGCAGCGCGGTGTCGTCCTTGACCGCGACCTTCCGGGTGAGCGCGGGCACGTGCCACGCCCCGCACACCACGGCGATCTCGTCGTGCTCGCGGCGCACCTCACGCAGCACGGTCCGCATGTATGCCTCGCGCACCAGGTCCTCCGGGTCCTCGGGCGCGGACTCACGGATCGCGCCCATGGCCTCGGCGATCGCCTCGAACGCCGGCATGCCCCGGTGCTCGACGACGTCCTCCCACCACCGCTCGGGATCGTCGTAGCCGGCCGCCGTCGCCAGCTCCCCGATCGGATCCACCGGCCGCGTCCGCGCCACCGGCGTCCCGTCCCCCGCGCCGGGCGACCCAGCGTCCGGCGACCCCGGCGCGGCGTCGGCGGAAGGCTCGGGCGCGGCGTCGGCCGACCCGGGTGCGGCGTCGGGCAATCCCGGCGCGCCGGCGGCCGGGGGCGGGACAGCCGGCGGCCCGGCGGCCGGGGGAGTGTCGGGTGTGCCGGGGTCGGTCAGCCGGAACGCGAACGGCAGGTCGAAGAACCGCACCGGCACGCCGTTCTCCCTCGCCCACCGGATCGCCTGCCACTCCGGTGAGAAGACCGCGAACGGCCAGAACGCCGACCGCCGCGGGTCGTCGGTCGCGTAGCCCAGCAGCGCGACCGGCGGCTCGAGGCCGGTGTCGCCCACCCAGCGGACCAGGTCGTCGGCCTCGGGCGGCCCCTCGACCAGCAGGATCGAGGGGCGTTGCTCCTGCAGCGCCCGGACCACGGCGCGGGCCGAGCCCGGGCCGTGGTGGCGGATGCCGTAGTGCCGCTCAGGCATCGCGCGCCGCGCGGTAGAACGGCCGCCAGTCGGAGCGCTCGCGGACGACGGTCTCCAGGTACTCGCGCCAGACGACGGCGTCCGACACCGGGTCCTTCACGACCGCGCCGACGATGCCCGCGGCCACGTCGCCCGGGCTCAGCCGGCCGTCGCCGAAGTGGGCGGCCAGGGCGAGCCCGTTGGTGACGACGGAGATCGCCTCGGCGGTGGAGAGCGTGCCGGTCGGCGACTTGAGCTTGGTGCGGCCGTCCTCGGTCATGCCGTTGCGCAGCTCGCGGAAGACGGTGACCACGCGCCGGATCTCCTCCAGCGCGGTGGGCACCTCGGGCAGTTCGAGGGAGCGGCCGAGCTGGGCGACCCGGCGGGCGACGATGTCCACCTCGTCGTCGGCGCTGGCCGGGACCGGCAGGACGACCGTGTTGAAGCGGCGGCGCAGGGCGCTGGACAGCTCGTTGACGCCCCGGTCACGGTCGTTGGCGGTGGCGATGAGGTTGAAGCCGCGCTGGGCCTGGACCTCGGTGTTGAGCTCCGGGACGGGCAGTGTTTTCTCGGAGAGGATCGTGATGAGCGCGTCCTGCACGTCGGACGGGACGCGGGTCAGCTCCTCGAGCCGGGCGATCGTGCCGGTCCGCATGGCGCGCATGATCGGGCTCTCGGTCAGGGCCGCCTCGGACGGGCCCTCGGCGAGCAGGCGCGCGTAGTTCCACCCGTACCGGATGGCCTCCTCCGCCGTCCCGGCCGTGCCCTGCACCAGCAGGGTCGAGTCGCCGCTGATGGCCGCGGCGAGGTGCTCGGAGACCCAGGTCTTCGCGGTGCCGGGCACGCCGAGCAGCAGCAGCGCCCGATCGGTGACCAGCGTGGACACGGCGACCTCCATGAGCCGGCGCGGGCCCACGTACTTCGGGGTGATCTTGGCGCCGTCGCCCAGCAGATAGGTCACCACCGCCTGCGGGGACAGCTTCCACCCCGGCGGGCGCGGCCGGTCGTCGGCGGCGGCGAGCTGGGCGAGCTCGTCGGCGTACTGGTCCTCGGCGTGCGGGCGCAGAGCGGTCACTCGAACTCCTGAAGCATCTCGTGGCGGAAGGTGAGGGTGCGGGCCAGCTCGGTCACGGCGCGGATCCGGGCGGGATCGGTGCCGTCGCGGAGCAGCTGGTCCGCGAGCTTGGTGAGGTGCGGGGCGTAGCGCGGCGGCATGACGGGCGCCGCCGCCCGGCACAGCTCGGCGAGCTGCCAGCTGTGCTTGTCCTGGCGGGCACGGTGGGCGACGGTCTCGATCACGGCGACGGCCAGCTCGTCGGGCCACGGGCCGGGATGCACGGCGAGCAGCCGGTGCGCCAGGTGGTCCTCGCGGCGCAGGAAGTCGGCGGCGATCCGGGCCAGGTCGGCGGGCGGCAGCAGCAGGTGCAGGTCCCAGCGCACGGCCTCGCGCAGCCCGCCCGTCTTGTCGCGGCTGTCGTGGTGCACGAGGGCCGTCGCCCAGTCCGCCGCGCCCTGGGCAATAGCCGCCTTGGCCCACCCGTGCAGCAGCGGAACCTCCCAGTCGTTGCCGCGGGCCAGCTTCACGACCTCCGTGGGCTCGCGATCGCCGGTCCACGTGCTCAGCGGCGCCCCGGCGAGGACCTCTTCCAGCAGCCACGCCTGCACGCCGGTGCCGCGGGCCGGCTTGGCGGCGAGCCCGTCACGGCGCAGCTGCGGGGTCAGCTCCTCGGGCGGCGTGACGACCAGCCGGTCCCGGCCCAGCGCGCGGCGCTCGAACCGCACGGCCGCCCGCGCCCGCTCGGCCATCCGCTGCCCGAGCGCCGACCCCGGGAGCCGTTGCAGCAGCTCGAGCGCCGCCTCGCGGACCTCCTTGCGCCGGTCGTCCAGCGCCGCGTCGAGGAACTCGTCGTCGGCCGGCGACAGCCCGGTGCACAGCGCTCCCACGAAGCGGGCCCGGTCCTCGGGAGCCTCCGTGGCCCACGCCTTGCGCAGCAGGGCCAGCCCGGCCGCCGGGTCCACAGTGCGCAGACGGGTCAGGTACGCCAGGCGCTCCCCGGGCGTACCCGTGTCCCAGATCTCGGGGTCGTCCTGCGCGACCGTGCCGGGCGCCTCGTCGCGCACCCAGCCCCAGTCGGGCCGGAGGCCGGCCAGCCAGCGGCCCCGCTCGCCGGCCACCCGGGCGATCGCGGGCCGGACGACACTGTTGCGCCGGCCCGCGTCGAAGAGCGCCGGCAGCGCCTCGGGCGGAACATGCCCGCCCCACCGGGCCGCCGCCCCCAGCCACTGTGCGAGGAGGTCATGGGGACCGCTGCCGTCCAGCAGCCGCAACAGCCGGTCTCCCGCCGCGGACGGCACCGCGCGGTCCGTCTCGGCGGGCGCGGGAGTGACGGCGGGGTGCCCGGAGGCGGGCGTGACTCCGGCCCGCCGATAGGTCAGCGCCGTGGCGGCCGCCTCCAGCAGGGAGGTCCCGGCGCCGAGCGGGATCGAGGTGTCCCCGGCGGCGACGGTGGTCGCCGTGAAGGGCCGCCGCGCGGTGCCGACGAGCGCGGTCGCGAGCAGGTCGGGCGGCAGCTCGGGGGTGCGCGCCGCGCTGCCCGCGGGACCGGGCGGGGCGGCGGGCACGAACCGGCCGCCCGACCAGGCCGCCAGCGGGCGCAGCCCGGCCGGGGTCCACTCGCCGGCGACGGTCGCGGGCTCGCCACCCGACGCCGCGAGCAGCCACCACGGCTCCCGATGCCCCGCCGCCAGCGGCAGCGACTCGCCGGCCGCGTCGGTGAGGAAGCCGTCGGCGCTGGGCGCCACCCCGGCGAGCAGCACCGGGAAGCCGGTGCGCCACGGCTCGGCGGCCAGCGCGGCCGTCCAGCTTTCCAGCGCCGCGCGCAGCCCGGTCGCGCCGATCGGCTCGGGCAGCAGCGGCCGGGTCGGCCCGAGCCGGTCCTTGATCACGGCCCGCAGCGGCAGCGCCCCCGGATAGAAGCAGAGGTCGCCCTCGAAGAACGTGCCCGGCACCAGATCGGCGGCCAGCGTCTGCCCGGGCGCCGCGAACGACAGGTGCAGCGCGAACCGCCCCCGGTCGGCGCCGAGCAGCCACGTACGCCGGGTGGTGAGCGCGCCGTCGTCGCTGTCCTCCCGGCCCAGCACCTGCCAGCGGTCGCGCACGGCCTCGCCGGCCAGCACGTCCTCGGTCGCCACCGGGAAGCCGATCCGCGACCGGACCGTGGCGGCCAGCTCGGGCGGCAGGTCGGCGAGGCGGTCGTGCCCGGCCACCAGCAGCCGGAGCATCGCGAGCTCGCCGAGCAGCCGGTCGGCCCACTGCGGGCCGATGCCCGCGACCCCGCCCAGCCTGCGCACGGTGCCGGCGACTCCCGGCGCCTGCGCGTCGACCAACCTTGCGGCCATCGTCTCGTACGGCCGGTGGCCCGCCCGCTCCGCCGCGGCCAGGCCCTGCTGCGCCTGGTCGTCGAGCCAGCGCCGCAGCTCGCTCACGCCCGCGGCGACCCGCTCGGCCCGCTGCCCGGCGCGCTTGGCGGCGGCGGCCGGATCGGCGCTCCTCGGCGCGGACGCCTTCACCGCGCGCTCGGCCCGGCCCTTGCGCCACTCGTCGACGAAACCGGGCGCGGGCTCGCCCTCGCCCGCCTCCCCGGCGCTCCAGAGCATCAGAAGGGCGAGCGCGTGCTTGCACGGGAACTTCCGACTCGGGCACGAGCACTTGTAAGCGGGCCCGGCGACGTCGACACAGACCTGGTACGGATTCTTGCCGCTGCCCCGGCACAACCCCCACAGCACCTCGTCGACGGCGCCGCGCTGCTCCCACGACGTGGGCGCGGCGAGCTTCTGCGCGCTCTTCAGCGAAGAGGCGTCGGGGGCGGCGGCGGACACCTGGGCGGTGGACCATCGTTCAACGGGCACCGGAGCAATGTAGAAGCCGGGTACGACAATTCCGGGGGCGCCCTGGTGGGGGACACTGGGGGGCATGCGGATCATCATCTTCGGCGGCACGGGCATGGTCGGCCAGGGCGCCCTGCGGGAGAGCCTGCTGGCTGCCGACGTCGAGGAGGTGGTGACGATCGGGCGGCGCCCCACCGGCGTACGCCATCCGAAGCTCACCGAGATCACGCACAGCGACCTCGCCGACCTCACCTCGCTGGCCGACCGGCTCGCGGGCTTCGACGCCTGCTTCTACTGCCTGGGCGTCTCGTCCACCGGCATGAGCGAGGCCGACTACACCAGAATCTCCCACGACTGGCCGGTGTCCGCCGCCCACCTCCTGGCGACGATCAACCCCGCCATGACCTTCGTGTACGTCTCCGGAGCCGGCACCGACCTCGAAGGCCGGGCCGCCTGGGCCCGCATCAAGGGCCGCACCGAGCTGGAAGTGATCAAAACCTTCCCCCACGGGTACGCCTTCCGGCCCGGCTTCATCCAACCGACGTACGGCGCCACCTCACGAACCCGCCTCTACCGCCTCGGCTACGCCGTCACCGCCCCGATCACCCCGTGGCTGGTCCGCCACCTGCCCCGCTGGACAACCACCACCGACGCCCTGGGCCGCGCCATGCTCCGCGCCGCCCGCACCGGCTTCCCGACCCACGTCGTGGAGAATGTCGACCTCCGCTGACCTCCGCCCCGTCAACGCCCCGTTCCCCGCCCGGTCGTCGGCTCCCGCCCCGTCATTCGCCCGCGTGGCCGCCCGTCCTCGCGCGGTCGTTCGTGCTTCGCGGTCGTTCACGCCTGCGTGGCGGCCCGTGCATGCGTGGCCGCCCGTGCTTCAGCGGTCGTTCGCGCCGACGCGACCACCCGCCCTTGCACGCCCGCTCGCGCCTGCGTGGCCGCGCGTGCCCGCCCTGCTCCTGCACAGCGCCCCGCCTTGTTCCTGCGTGGCCGCCCTGCCCCTGCATGGCCGCCCTGCTCCTGCACAGCGGCCCGCCCTCCAAGGGGGAAACCCCCGCCCGAAACCAGTCTGCCGGAAGCGCGCCGCAGCCGCGGGTCCGCTGTGGGTAACCCGCGGCTGTGGACAGCGCGCTTCGTCGGCGGAGTATGTGGTAGCGCCGGCCGGTGAGGGTGTGGGGCGTGGTCAGACGGCGCCGTGGGCGGCGGGGACGGTTTCGTCCGGCTTTGGTGGGGGCGGCGGGGTGCCGTCGCCGAACGGGCGGCCGCCCAGGGTGTCGCGCCCGTGGTCGGTCAGCCAGTTGGCCAGGTCGGGGCCGGACGGGACGACGCCCGTCGGGTTGATGTCGCGGTGCACCTCGTAGTAGTGGCGCTTGATGTGGACGAAGTCGATCGTGTCGCCGAAGCCGGGCGTCTGGAAGAGATCCCGCGCGTACGCCCACAGCACCGGCATCTCGGTCAGCTTGCTGCGGTTGCACTTGAAGTGTCCGTGGTAGACGGGGTCGAAGCGCACCAGGGTCGTGAACAGCCGGACGTCCGCCTCGGTGATGGTGTCGCCGACGAGATAGCGTTGGCCGGCGAGGCGCTCGGTCAGCCAGTCGAGCCGGTCGAAGAGCCGGTGGTACGCCTTCTCGTACGCCTCCTGCGACCCGGCGAACCCGGCCCGGTAGACGCCGTTGTTGACGTCCCGGAACACGTGCCGGTTGACCTCGTCGATCTCCGCGCGCAGCACCTCGGGGTAGAGGTCGGGCGCCCCGGGGCGGTGGAACTCCCGCCACTCCATGGACATGTCCAGCGTGATCTGCGCGAAGTCGTTCGTCACCACCTGACCGGTCGGCACGTCGACGATCGCGGGCACGGTGATGCCCTTGTCGTAGTCCGGGTACCGCCGGAAGAAGGCCTCCTGCAGCCGCTCGATCCCGAGCACCGGGTCCTTGCCGCCCGGATCCAGGTCGAAGGTCCAGCTGCGCTCGTCGTGCGTCGGCCCGGCGATCCCCATGGACAGCACGTCCTCGAGGCCGAGCAGCCGCCGTACGATGATCGTGCGGTTGGCCCAGGGGCACGCGCGGCTCACGACCAGCCGGTAGCGGCCGGGCTCCACCGGATAGCCGTCCCGGCCGTCCGCGGTGATCCGGGTGGCGATGTAGCGCTGGTCACGGGTGAACTCTCCCGTGGTGGAGACGTAAGCCATGCCCTCATCTTGCCCCCGGGAAGCCGCCTCGCACTGTGCTGCCGCGCACTCCGGTGCCCCACGGCCCGTCCTTCCCGCACTCGGCGTCCGGCGAGCGGCGAGCGGCGAGCGGCGCCCGATCCTCAGCATCGAGCTGCCCGCGTGGGGCGCCACGCGTCGCCGGGCCGTCCCGGAGACGCACCCGGCTGTCCTCGTCGCCGCGTAGCTGGCGGTTGTTCCAGCCGGCGGCTCCCTTGTAACAAGAATTAATCGCGTTCCGGAAGCGTGCCGGCCGAACGGGGGAATCGCGTTGCGGAACCCGCCGAGCATGCGGATGGACGTTTTTCGCGTCCGCCGATAACAGAAAATTGGAAAGAAAATTCAGCCGAGTTCGCCGAGCCGGGCGAGATACGTCCGGCGGCTCTCGATCACCTTTTCAGCCAGCGCCTTGGTCTGGGGCTCGACCCCGGCCTTCCGCTCGCTCTCGGCCAGGCTGACGCCCTGCTCCAGGTGCGCCCGCAGCTGCTCGGTCACCAGCGCGTCGAAGGCTGCCCCGCGCACCTTGCCGGCCGCCGTCACCTGCTCGGGCGTCACCATGCCCGGCATCGGCATGCCCTTGTGCGGGTTCTCCGCCGGCAGCTGTGCCTGGTCGTGCAGCGCCCGCAGCACCGTCAGCTCTTGCTCGTGAAAGCTGCTGACCTCGGCCGACAGCTCCTTGACCCCGGCGCCTCCCCGCTCGGGGACCAGCGCCAGCAGCGGCAGCAGCTCCTCGTCCATGGCGATGTTGATCTCGATCCACGCCCGGTCGGTGCCCCCGAACACCGCGGCTCCGCCCGCGGTCCCGGACGCCGGGGAGCTGGCCTCGGCGCTCGCCGGCGGAGGCGCGTCCGTGCCGCTGCAGCCGCCGACGCCGAGCAGTGCGACCGCCGCGGCCGCTCCCGCCAGCATCCGCAGGCCGCCGGTTGCCCGCGAGCGCCCGGCCCGGCGCGCATCGACAACCGGCCTGTGCGTGCCGCGCTCACCGGCGCGGTGGTGGGCGAGGGGGCGGGGGAAATACCGAATCACACAGGGAGTCTCGGTGCGCCGGCCGCTCGTGTCAATGTGGCCCGGTTCTTCCATCGCGCCGTGAAGCAACAATTCCGGCACGTTAGCACATTGACGGGAGGCAACATCGGCGTAATATTGGCCGCACGCTTGAGAGCGTTCTCCCAGCCACCCCTGCGCGCCGCCGCACCCACAGAGGAGGCGGCGCGCAGGGGCCTCAAAGCCGGTGCCGGCGTGTGACTCCGGGAAGCCCTAGCCGCGAGAGCCCGCCGGCACGAGTCACCGGCAGCAGCCCGCCTCTCCGAGTCACCGGCAGCAGCGCGCCGGGCCGAGCCACCGGCAGCAGCCCTGCGGCGGTGCCGAACGGCCGGGCGGGTCGACATCGGCCCCACCCGCGGCGGTGCCGGCCGGCCGGGCGGTCCCACCCGCGGCGGTGCCGACCGGCGGCCGGGCGGCCCCACCCGCGGCGGCCCGACCGCGGCGGCACACCGGGCCCTCGGCGGCGGTTCAGCGGGGAAGGGTCAGGTCAGCTCGCTCGCCCACTTCAGCACGGCGTCGACGTCCGCCCGGGTCCATCCGACCGCCGAGTCGACCGGCACCAGCAGCGTCGGCGCGGAGCGGCTCGCCGCCCACTCCCGGCCGGCGTCGGTGTGGTTGTCGTCGACCCACGCGGCGGGGCGGTCACCGGCCGCGGCCGCGATCGCGGGCACCTTGGCGGCGGGCGGGAAGGGGAGCGGAGGGAACGGGACGACCGGCAGCGGGTCGATGCCCAGCAGCGGTGCGAGCAGCTCGTTCGCGTCGTCGCCCCAGCTCGTGGCCCACTGCGGGTCGGTCACCGCGGCGAGCTCGCGGATCCACTCGCCGTGGGCGGGGCTGTAACGCTCGGGTCCCTGACCCGGGTAGAACTCGTGCTCGACGTATCCCTCGGGACAGGCGGACGCACCGAACGGGTTCAGCACGCCGTCGAGATCCAGCAGTAGCAAGGGTCGGTTCACGGGAACCATCCAACACCGGCCCTCCGACACTTTCACCCCGGCCCGCCCACCCGAAGGCGGACCCACCCGAAGGCGGACCCACCCGAAGGCGGACCCACCCCAAGGCAGACCCACCCGAAGGCAGACCCGCCCCGAAAACAGGCGCGTGTTGGCGGGTGTACCCCAAAGGCGGGCGCGCGATGGCGGAACCGGCCACCCCGCCCGCAACCCCGTACATTCCTCGAACACCGCCCGAACCCGCCCGAGGGCAGAATGAACCCGTGGCAGCAACATCCGGCAAGGGCCTCGTCCTCGTCGTCGAGGACGAGCGGCCCATCGCCGACCTCGTCCGCCTCTATCTGAGCCGCGACGGCTTCGGCGTCCACGTGGAGCATGACGGCGCCGCCGGCCTCGCCGCCGCCCGCCGCCTGCGCCCGGTCGCGTGCGTGCTCGACATCGCGCTGCCCGGGCTGGAGGGCACCGAGATCTGCCGGCGCCTGCGGGCGGACGGCGACTGGACGCCGGTGGTGTTCGTGACGGCGCGCGACGACGAGGTGGACCGGATTCTCGGGCTCGAGCTGGGCGGCGACGACTACGTGACGAAGCCGTTCAGTCCTCGGGAGCTGGTCGCCCGGGTGCGCGCGCTGGTCCGGCGGGCGAACGGCCCGGCGGACGCCGAGCAGGTGCGCACCCTGGGGCCCGTGACACTCGATCCGGCCCGCCGCCGCGTGACGGTGCACGGGGTGCCGCTCGCGCTCACGTCGACCGAGTTCGACCTGCTGGGCCATCTGCTGGGCCGACCCGGGCGGGTGTTCAGCCGCGAGGAGCTGCTGTCCGGCGTCTGGGGGTACGCGGCGCACCAGGGCACCCGTACGGTCGACGTGCACGTGGCGCAGGTGCGCGCCAAGCTGGGCGACGCCGCCGGGGTGATCCGGACGGTCCGTGGCGTGGGCTATACCGCCGATGCGTAGGTGGTTCAGCACGCTGGCCGGGCGCACCGTGCTGGTCACTGCCGCCACCGCCGTCGTCGCCGTGCTGGTCACCGCCGCGGTGGCGTTGCCGATCGCCGTGCGCGCGGCGCGCCAAGCCGCCGCCGAGGATCTCGCCGAGAAGTCCACGCTGGCGGTCGAGCTGCTGGCCACCGAGCGGGCGCCGGCCCGGGCGCGCATCGTCGACCGGCTGCGTGACGACGGCATCGAGGTCTATCTGATGCGGCGGGGCGCCGCCGACCGGCCGGGCCTGCCGCCGCGGGTGGTCGAGCAGGTCGCCGCGGGCAGCCCGGTCGACACCGTCGGGACGGTCGGTGGCGCCGCCGTGCTCATCTCGGGCCGGCCGCTGAGGGGGGTCGACGCGGGAGTCGTGCTGACCCGTCCGGCCGTGTCCGGGACCGGTGCCCGGGTGCTGGGCGGCGTGTGGATCGCGCTGCTCGCCGGGCTGGGCGGCGGGATCGGCGCCGGGGCTCTGCTCGCCCAGTTCCTGGCCCGGCCGTTGCGGCAGGCGGCGGCCGTGGCGGCGCGCCTGTCGGCGGGTGACCGGTCGGTGCGGCTGGCGGAGCGCCCGCCGGTCGAGGCCGCCGAGCTGGCGGCGGCGCTCAACCGCCTGGGCGCGGCCCTGGAGATCAGCGAGGGCCGCGAACGCGAGTTCCTGCTGTCGGTCTCGCACGAGCTGCGGACGCCGCTCGCCACGCTCAAGGGCTACGCGGAGGCGCTCGCCGACGGGGTGGTGGACGGGGAGGCCGTGCCCCGGGCGGGTACGACGATGCTCGCGGAGGCCGACCGGCTGGAGCGGCGCATCGCCGATCTGCTCGTGCTGTCCCGGCTCGAGGCGGCCGACCTGCCCGTGCACCTGACGACGGTCGACCTGGGGGAGGTGGTCGCGGCCGCGGGTGAGGCCTGGACCCCCCGGTGTACGCCGTCCGGCCCGGCCCTGACCGTGCGCGTGCCCGGGGAGCCGGTGCTGGTCACGACCGACCCGGATCGCGTACGCCAGATCGTCGACGGGCTCTGCGAGAACGCCCTGCGCGTCGTCCCGGCCGGTGCTCCGCTGGTCCTCGAGGTGCGCGCCGGCGGCGTGGTGGAGATCCGCGACGGGGGACCGGGCTTCACGGACGAGGACCTGCGGGTGGCCTTCGACCGGGGCGCCCTGCAGCAGCGCTACCGGCACGTCCGCAAGACGGGCAGCGGGCTCGGCCTGGCGCTGGCCGCCCGCCTCACCTCGCGCATCGGCGGCACGATCACCGCCGGGCACGCTCCCGAGGGCGGCGCGATGTTCACGCTGACGTTTCCTTACGTGACCCGAACAGAGCACTGACGCCGGCCGAGCACCCGGGCGACAGGGTCGGGGCATGACTTCTCGTATGGCACTCGCCCTGGCGACGCTCGGTGTCGCCGGACTTCTCACCACAGGCTGCGCGGCGGCCGCCCCCGCGGCGGCACTGGCCGACGAGACCGCGGCCCTGCAGGCGGTCGGCGTGACGACGGACGCCGAACCGTCGGTGTCCCCGTCGAGCGCGGGGACCAAGCCGAACCGCAAGTACCTGCGCAAGAACACCCTGCACGGCGAGATCACCGTGCAGGGCAAGCAGGGCCCGCGCACGCTGGTCGTCCAGCGCGGCGCGGTGCAGGCGACGGACGGCCGGACGCTGACGGTGGAGTCGTCCGACGGCTTCGCCCAGACCTGGACGCTGGGCGAGCAGGCCAAGGTACGGACGACGAAGGGCGACCTCAAGGCCGGCGCCCAGGTCGGCGTCGCCGGCCGTGCGGAGAGCGGCAAGCCGGTCGCGCGCCTGGTCGTCGTGACGGGGTGACCTGGTTCAGGGCCCGCGGCCGGTTTCGCACCGGCCGCGGGCCCTGCCCCGCCCCCTCGGTGAAGTCCCTACTGCAGCAGCGATCCCATCGGCGACAGCAGCAGCTTGCCCAGCGACTCGGCCGTCCGGTCCAGCCGCGCCTGCTCGGCGGCGACGGCGCGCAGGTCGTGGCGGATGGACCAGAGCTTCTGCGTGTTGCGCCAGGCGACGTTGCGGGTCCATTCGACGGCGGTGCCCTGCCACCAGTCGTCGAGGTCGCCGTTCATCATGTCGATGAGCAGCTGCCAGCGGTCGAGGTAGCCGCGGCGCAGGCCCGGGATGCGCTCGGCGAAGATCTCGTTGATCTGCAGGTAGTCGCGGTGCTGGTCGCTGCCGTCGACCGGCTCGCAGCCCTCGAAGTCGAGGGTGGTGACCAGGGCGAACGGCAGGTCGTAGTGCAGGTGCGCGTTGAGGCCGGCGGCTGCTGAGGCCGTCGCGCCCGTCTCGGGGCAGGGGATGCGGCTGAGGAGCAGCGTCCACGAGCGCGGGCAGCCGGTGCCGGCGTCGGACCACTGGCGCAGCGCGTCGAAGTAGCGGCCGGCGAACTCGACGTCGAGGCGGGCGACGAAGCCGGGGTCGGCGAAGCTGCCGGCGAAGAGGCGCTCCAGCACGTTCTCGCTGATCGCCAGGTAGAGCCGGTTGAAGTCGGCGAGCGGGTTCGGCACCTGGCCCACGACCTCCTGCAGGCGGGTGAGCTGATCGACCACCCCGGGGACGTCGCCGGGATGCCCGGCGAGGACGCCGGCCATCTCCCGCTGCACGGGCCCCCAGACGGACGCCTCGGTGAGCATCATCGATCCCCCCACGGGTCAGGTCGAACCGGGCCCCTAGCACCGCCCGGCGACTGCCTGAACCAGGGCCGCCGGGCGGTGCTCCCCCGAACGAGAACCAGCCTGCCGCACAGATACGCCGGCGGGATCGGTAGATATACGTATCCTCGGACGGCAGGTCACGAGAAGATAACGAATGCCTGGTCAGGCGGCACCGAGGAAGACGCGGCTGGCCTGCACGCGGGTACGTACCTGGAGCTTGTCGAAGATGTGCCCGACGTGCACGCCGACCGTGCGCTCGCTGATGAAGAGCCGCCGCCCGATCTCGCGGTTGGTCAGCCCCTCGGCCACCGCCGCGAGCACCTCCCGCTCCCGGTCGGTCAGCGCGGCGAGCTCGCCCTGCACCCCGGCCGCGGGTGCGGAGGAGACGAGGGCCACCCGGGCGCGATCCGCCACCTGCACGATCTCGGCCAGGAACGGCTTGGCGCCCATCGCCTGCGCGGTCTCGTACGCCTCCTTGAGCGCCGCCGTCGCCGCGGCCCGCCGGGTGCGCCGGGCGAACGACGCCTCGGCCTGCCGCAGCCGCGAGTAGGCCCGCGGGTAGGGCTGCTTGCGCCTGTCCCACGCGGCGGCGGAACGGGCCCACAGGTCGGGGTCGCTGCGCTCCTCGATCCGGCTGATCTCGGCCGCGCACAGGTCGAGATAGGCGTCGATCATGGCCCGCACCGGCCCGGTGGCGGCGGCCGCGCCCTTGGCCATGCGGTGGACGACGGACTGCAGGCGGCGCACGGCGAGCTGGTCGACCGGGATCTCGCCGCCCGCCCGGGCCTCCGCCTCGGCGCGCAGGCCGTGCCAGGCCAGGATGCCCAGGAGCACCAGGTCGTCGGACTTCGTCTCGGTCAGCCCCCGCTGCACGGCGGCCCGCGCCACGTCGTGCTGCCCGCGCCACATCGCGTTGCCGGCGCGCAGGGTCAGCATCGGGAAGACGTGCCGGGCGCCGCCCCCGGCGAGGATGGTGGCGACGGCGTCGAGGTCGCGGTCGGCCTTGTCGGCGTCGCCGAAGCCCACGTAGAGCCGGCAGCGGGCGAGCAGGATCTCGACCGCGTCCGCGCCCGAGGGCCGGTGCTTCATCGCGTCGTTGAGCAGCAGCTCGGCCTCGGCCCACTGGCCTATCCGGAAGAGTCCGTTGGCGGCGATCGCCAGCAGCCGGGTCGCGTAGACGCGGCCCTGGCCGAGCGCCGCGAGCTTCTCCGCGCCGCGGCGGGCGACGACCACCCCCTCCTCGACGCTGCTGAGCGGGTTGGCGAGCAGCTCGGCGAGGTGCTGGTAGGCGATGCCGATGTCCTCCGGGTGCCCGGAGCGCTCGGCGATGGCCACGGCCTGGCGGATGACGGCCAGCCCGGCGTCGGTGTCCTCGCGCAGGGCCAGGCTGAACCCGAGCGCGGCGCTGGCACGGACCAGGTCGGCGGTCGAGCCCTCGGTGCCCTCGGCGAGGTCGAGCGCCTCGCGGGCCCGGTCGGCGGCGTCGGCATAGCGGCCCAGGTGCACCAGCAGCTCCGCCAGGTACGCCGCCGCGCTGGCCTTCTCGCGCGGCGTGCACTCCTGCGCGGCGAGCGCCGCTTCGTACTCGGCCTCCGCATGGGCCGTACGCCCGGCGGCAGCCAGATAGCGCGCCCGGCGCAGGTGGATCTCGCACCGCCCGGGCCCGTCCGCGCGCGCGGCCAGCTCCTCGAGCGTGGTCAGCGCGCGCTGGTGCTCCCCGCAGCGGTGGGCGGCCTCGGCGGCGTGGCCGAGCAGCTCGGTGCGCCGCTGGTCCTCGTCGCAGGTCAGGGTGAGCGCGAGGGCCCACTGGCGGAACGCCTCGGCATAGCCGTAGAGCTCCTCGGCGGCGCGCGCGGCGGCCACGACCGAGGGCAGCGCCCGCACCGGCTCGCCCGCCCGCTGCCAGTGGTGGGCGAGGCGGGCGTGGTCGTCGTCGCCCGGCGTGGCCTCGATCGCCTCGGCCCAGCGGCGGTGGCGCAGCGCGTGCTCGGCCGGCAGCACCTCCTGCTCGAGGATCTCGGCGACCACCCGGTGGCGCAGCCGGTAGCCGTCGGTGGCGCTGGTCACGAAGCGGTGCGCGACCGCGGCGCGCACGCCCTCCAGCAGCTCCGGCTCGCTCAGCGGCAGCGCCCGGGCCAGCAGCGCGTGCTCCACCGGCTCGACGCCGGCGGCCACGGTGTGCACGACCTCGTGGGCGTGCGGCGGAAGCTCCTCGACCCGGGACAGGAAGATCTCGCGCAGCGTGTCGGACAGCTCGACCCGGCCGTCGCGCAGGTCGCGCGCCAGCTCCTCGGCGACGAACGGGTTGCCGCCGCTGCGCTTGAAGATGCGGGCGGCGTCCTCGGCCGCGGCCTCGGGCCCGGCGACGGCGGCGACCAGCTCGGCGGTGGCCTCGCGGTCGAGCGGGGCGAGGTCGATCACCTGGACGGACCGCAGCCGCCGCAGCTCGGCCAGCACGCGCCGCAGCGGGTGGGAGCCGTGCAGCGACTCGGCCCGCACGGCGGCGAGCACCGAGAGGTTGATCTCGCCGAGGCCGGCGAGCAGATAGAGCAGCAGCTGACGGGTGCTGCGGTCGGCCCACTGGAGGTCGTCGAGCACGAGCAGCAGGCGCCGGCCGCTGGCGAGCGTGCGCAGCTCGTGCGAGACCCGCTCCAGCAGCGCGCCCGCGCCGTCGGGGTCGGGGGTGGCCGGCCCGGACCAGGCGCCGGCGTGGCGCAGCGCCTGCAGGACGGGGTGCAGGGGGGAGGCGTCGCCGATGTCGAGGCAGGCGCCCCACAGTACCGCGGTGTCGTCACCGAGCGTGCCCGCCACCTCGGTGAGCAGCCGGGTCTTGCCGACGCCGCTCTCGCCGGTCACGAACACCGCCGCGGTCCCCCCGGGCCCGGCCGCCGCCAGACCGGCGCGCAGGGACGCCAGGATGCCGGAACGTCCGACAAGTGGCGCGTCATCCCCTTCGCTGGCCATGCGTGGCAGCCTAGTGGTAACGACCGGCCGTCGTTCTCGTCGGTTCGGACTGTTCTGCGTCACGAAATACCGACGGACTCCGCACTGTCGCAGATACGTCATTCTGCCGATCCGGGGTCCGTGACCGGCTGGCACTGTTCTCCACGCCCTAGGCGGGAGAGGAGCGCCAGACATGAATGCAACCGCACCGTTGAGCTGCCGGCGACAGACCGTCACCGTGCTCTTCATCGACATCGTCGGCTTCACGAGCCTCGTGGAGACGCTGGACTGCGCCGACGTGCACGAACTGCAGGTGGACTACTTCCGGACGGTCTCGGCCGTGGTGCGCGAGGCCGGCGGGGTGGTCGAGAAGTTCATCGGGGACGCCGTCATGGCTGTGTTCGGCGCCACATGTCCGGATGCCGGGACGCCCGAGGCGGCGCAGCGCTCGGCGGCGGCCGCCGTCAACGCCGGGATGCTGGTGCAGGAGGCGCTGCGGGGGCGTCTCCTCGCCGGCCGGCACCCGGTGCGCACCCGGGTCGGGCTCGCCACCGGCGACGCGATCGTCGACCTCGAGGCGACCCGGCAAGGCGGCTACGGCATGGTGCACGGCAGCATTGTGGCCACGGCGTCGCGCCTGCAGGCGTACGCTCCGCATGACACCGTCGTGGTGTGCGCGGCCACCTGGGAGGCCAGCGCCGAGGCGGTCGCCTACCAGGAACTTCCCCCGGTCTCCGTGGCCGGCAAGCGGGCCCCCGTCGAGCTGTGGCGCGCCCTGCACCCGCGCAACGACCTGGCGGCGGTTCCGGTGCTGCAGGCTTGCGGGTAAAACCTTCAGCACGCCGCCGGGGAGCCGATAGAGGCAAACGTGGGTGCCTCGCCTTCCGTTCCGGCCGAGCCGGCAGCGGCACAGTTCGACCCCGGCGCATATGACGCCGGGCTCGAAGTGCTGGGCGAGATCGGCCGGGGTGCCGAGGCGGTGGTCCTGCGGGTCCGGCGCGGCGGCACCGAGTACGCCCTGAAGCAGCTCCTCGCCGACGACCTCGCCCCCGAGCGGCGCCGCGAGTTCCGCCGCCAGGCCGCCCTGCTCGCGGCGATCACCGACCCGCACCTGCCCCGCGTGCACCAGGCCGGGGAGATCGCCGGCCGCCCGTACGTGATCATGGATCTGGTCCCCGGGGAGCCGCTGGCCCGCCGGCTGCTGCGCGGGCCGCTGGACGAGCGGCAGGCCGTCGGACTGGGCATGGACCTGGCCGCCGCGCTGCACGCCGCCCACGAGCACGAGCTCGTGCACCGCGACATCAAGCCCGAGAACGTCCTGGTCACCGAGGCCGGGACCGGCACGCTCGTGGACTTCGGCCTGGCCACCATGCCCAGCGGCGAGGCCCTCGGCCCCGGCGACGCGATCGCCGGCACGCTGATCTACTGCGCCCCTGAGCAGGCGGGCATGCTCAACCGCCCGGTCGACGCCCGCTCCGACCTGTACGCCCTCGGCGCCGTGCTGTTCGAGTGCGTGACCGGCGCGCCGCCCTTCGCCGCGGACGACGTCGGCGAGCTGCTGCACCTGCACGCCACGGCGCCCGTACCGGATCCGCGGGCCCTGGCCCCGGGCCTCGGGGCGACCTTCGCCGCGATCCTCGTGCGGCTGCTCGCCAAGGACCCGGACGACCGTTACCGCAGCGCCGCCGGGCTCCTCGCCGACCTGCGCCGCCTCGCGGCCGAGCCGGGTGCGGTCTTCGCGCTGGCCGAGCGGGACTGCCCGCCCGTCCGCGCCGAGACGCCGCTGACCGGCCGGGACGCCGAGTTCGCAACGCTGCGTGACCACTGGACCCGGGCCGGCGGGGGCCACGGCGGCCTCGTGCTGCTGCACGGGCCCACGGGCGCGGGCAAGACGCGCCTGGCCGCCGAGCTGGCCGCCCACGTGGCCACGACCGGTGGCGTGGTGCTGCGCGGCGGGGCGTCGTCCAGCGACCGCCGGCCGATGGGACCGCTGCGGGCGGCCGTGGACGCGTACGTCCGGGATCTGCTCGCGGCCCCGGGCGGCCGGGAGCGCGCCACCGGGATCGTGCGCGCCGCGGCCGGCGAAAGCGCTGCCCTGCTCACCAGCCTGTCCCCGGCGCTCGACGAGCTGCTCGCCGGGCCCGAGCTCACCGGCGAGGTCGGCTTCGGCCGGCACGCCGCGGCGGTCGCCGACCTGCTCGCCGGCCTGGCCCGCACGGCCGGCCCGGTGCTGCTGCACCTCGACGACGCCCAGTGGTACGACGAGGGCACCGTCCGCGTCCTGGAGCAGCTCGCCACCCGGCTGGCGGACGTCCCGATGCTGGTCGTCGCCACCGCGCGCCGCGACGAGGACAAGCCGTCGCCGGTGCTCGGCCGGCTCACCGCGGTGCGGACCACCGAGATCGGGCTGGCGCCCTTCGGGCCGGCGGACATCGTCGAGCTCATCGCCCGCATGTCCGGCGGGATCCGGCTCGCCGACGCCGCGGGCGTCCGCATCGCCACGCTCACCGGGGGCAACCCCTTCGCCACCGTCGGGTACGCCCGCGCGGTCATGGACGCCGGCCTGCTGCGGCCCGTGTGGGGCGCGTGGGAGGTCGACCAGGACGGCGTACGCGCCCTGCAGCTCCCCGCCGACTCCGCCCAGCTGATCCTGCGCCGCCTCGCCGGGATCGACGAGCGCGCCCGGGACCTGCTGCGCATCGCCGCGGTCGTGGGCACCACGTTCGACCCCGAGGTCGTCGCCGAGGTGGCCGGGGCCGAGCGGCGCGCGACCCTGGACAGCCTCGAAGGGGCGATCCGCCAGGGGGTCGTCGAGGCACGCGACGGCGCCTACCGGTTCGTGCACGAGAGCATCCGTACGGCCGCCCAGGCGGGACTGGCCGCCGCGACGGTGACCGAGCTGCACGGGCGCATCGCCGACGCGCTCGACGCCCGGCCGGACTCCGACGCGTACGTCCTCGCCCGGCACTGTGTCCTGGCCGGTCCCGCCGCGGACCCGCAGCGCACGCTGCGTGCCTGCACCGACGCGGGCGCCCGGGCCCTCGCCGAGCACGCCGCCGACACCGCCCTGACCCTGCTGGAGGCGGCCCGCGCGGCCGCCGTCGCCGGGGGCATCCACCTCAACGGCCGGTTCAAGCAGCTGCTGGGCACGGCGTACCACCACAACGCCCGCTTCGCCGAGGCCGCCGAGACCCTGACCGAGGCGCTCGCCGAGACGCCCGACCGGGTCCGGCGCGCCGGGCTGCAGCTGCTGCTCGCCCGCGTGCACGAGAGCTCCGGCGCGGGCGCCGCGCAGCTCCAGGCGGTCGAGAACGGCCTGGCCGAGCTGGGCCGCACCCTGCCCGCGCACAAGCTGGTCCGGGTGGCCACGACGTTCTGGCTGGTCGTCGTCGCCGGGCTGTGCCGGCTCACCGGGCTCGGCCACGGCACCGCGAAGGGCGGCACCCGTGAGCGGCTGCGCCTCGAGGCGACCCTGCACCACTTCGGGGCCTCCGGCGCGATCCGGATCCTGCGGCCGGGGCGGGCGTTGCTGCACGGGATGCGTACGCTCTATCCGGTCAACCGGCTGGGCCGCTCCCCGGAGCGCGCCCGCGACCTGGCCGCGCTCGGCGTCGCCCTGCGCTTCCTCGGGATGAAGCGCCTGGCCGGCCGGGTCACCGGCCACGCCGGGCGGCTCGCCGCGGAGCTGGGCGACCCGACGCTGACCGCCCGCATGGACTGGATGACCGCCGTGGCGATGCACGCCACCGGCGGCGACTCCGGCGAGCGCCTGCGGCGGGTGCTGCACGAGCGCGACCGCTTCCTCGACCCCGGCCTGGTCCTCGACAGCTATTCCATCCTCGGCTGGGAGGGCCTGCTGCGCGGCGAGGTCGCCGAGGCCGAGGCCGCCACCGTGGGCCGGCGCCGCTGGCAGGACATCACCGGCCACGACGACCGGTCCTGCATGGTCGCGGTCGAGGCAGCGCTGCTCGCCCTGCGCGGCCGGGCCGGCGAGGCGCTCACCGAGCTCACCCGGGCCGGCGAGGCCGCCCGCGAGGTGCACGAGATCGTCCACACGATCATGGCTCGGATGGTGGGCGCCCTGGAGCGCGACGACCTGGGCGCCGCCTTCGACGACGCGGTCGCCGAGTTCGAGGGGCTGGGGCTGGGCGTCCGCGACGTGCTGCCCAGCCACCACGGCTTCTACGTCTACCTGGCGTACGGCCGGCTGGAGCAGGCCCGCCGCGCCGCCCCCGCCGAGCAGGAGCGGGCGATGCGGGCCGCCGGGGACGCCGTCGCGCTGCTCGGCCGGGTCACCCCGCGGCCGCTGATCGCGGCCCACCACCGGATCGCCCGCGCGGCCCTGGCGGTGCTCACCCCGGGCGGGGCGGCGTCCGCGCTGACGCTGCTCGCGGAGTCCGAGGAGCTGTTCCGTACGGTCGACGCGCCGCTCACCGCGTACGAGTCGACCCTGGTCCGGGCCCGTGCGCTCGCCGCGTCGGGCGTCCGTGGCGAGGCCGAGCGGCAGGCCTACCTGGCCGCCGGCATCGCCGAGAAGCGGGGCTGGCCGCACCGGGCCCGCAAGGCCGCGGCCGAGTTCCGCATCGACGCCGGGCGCCGCAACCGCGTGCCGGTCGCCGCCGGCCGGGGCCGGGAGGGGCAGCGCTGGGCCGCCCTGGAGCAGCTCAGCAACGCTGCCTCCCGGGTCATCGACCCCGAGCGGCTGACCCGGGTGGCGCTGGACGAGACCGTCCGGCTGCTCGGCGCCGAGCGGGCCCTGCTGTTCCTGGTCGACTCGGCCAAGGGCCGGCTCACCCCGTACGTCGGCCGCGACGCCGCCGGACAGGACCTGACCGAGCTCAAGGGCTACAGCAAGACCGTCGTCAACAAGGTGCGCCGGAGCCGCGAGCCGCTCGTGGTCACCGGCACCGACGAGGGCGAGGCCCTGGGCGCCGCCAGCGTCGTGCAGTACGGCCTGCGCAGCATCCTGGTCGCCCCGCTCGAGCTGGACGACCGCCTGCTGGGCGTGGTCTACCTGGACAGCCGGGTCGCGAAGGGCGTCTTCACGGTCGACGACGCCGACGTGCTCACCGCGATCACCCACCACATCGCCGTCGGCCTGGAGACCGCCCGGGCCGCGCAGCTCGAGGTCGCCGTGGCCGCCGCCAACCGGCAGCGCGACGTCGCCGAGACGCTGCGCCGCGCGATGGCCCGCCTCACCGGCACCCTGGACCCGGAGCTGGTGCTGCGGCGCCTGCTGCTCACCGCCCGCCAGACCCCCGGCGGCGAGCGCGGCTGGCTGCTGCTCGGCACCGCCGAGTCCGCCGAGATCAGCGTGCTGGGCAGCTCCGCCGGCCCGGCGTCGCTGGTCCTGGCCGAGCACCCCGAGCTGCGCAAGCTCTTCGAGAACCGGCAGGCCGACCTCACCGCCGGCACCCCGCCGTGGGCGTCCGCGCTGGGCGACTGGGCCGGCACCAGCTGGCTGACCGTCACCCTGGACGACCGCGAGGGCATGGTCGGCGTGCTGATCCTCGCCAGCGAGAAGGAGGGCGTCTACACCGCCGCCGAGCTGGGCGTCGCGGCGGCGCTGGTCAGCCAGGGCATGGTCGCCTACGACAACGCCCGGATGTTCACCCGGATCAACGAGCTGGCCACCACCGACAGCCTCACCGGCGTCGCCAACCGCCGGCGCTTCTTCGAGCTGGCCGAGCGTCAGCTGGTGGCGGCGCTCGACGGCCGGCGCCCGGTCACCGCGCTCATGCTCGACATCGACCACTTCAAGAAGATCAATGACACGTACGGGCACCAGGCCGGCGACGACGTCATCAAGGAAGTGGCCGGGCGGGTGGTGGCGTGCGTCCCGCCGGACGGCATCGTCGCCCGCTACGGCGGCGAGGAGTTCGCGGTGCTGCTGCCCGGCGTGGCGGACGACGGGCCGGCCATCGCCGAGAAGGTGCGCGCCGCGATCGCGGGCACCGAGGTGGACACCCGGATCGGGGACATCCCCGTGACGGTCAGCGTGGGCCTGTCCGTGCTGCGCGCCGACGACACGCCCGACGCGCTGCTCGCCCGGGCCGACGCGGGGCTCTACGAGGCCAAGCAGGCCGGCCGCAACCGTGTCATGGCTCACGATGCGTAGCTTTTGACCGCTTTGTCGCGTGGCGGGTACGTCACCTCCGGTCCCGCCTCACCGATCATGTCGTACCTCCCCGGTAGGCTCGCCGCGTCGTTGACGGCTGTGACTGCTCGGGAGTAGTACCTCGTGACTGCGCAACAAGAGATCCTCTACGGGGCCGATGACCTCACGCACCTCGAGGGCCTCGACGCGGTCCGCAAGCGTCCGGGCATGTACATCGGGTCCACCGACAGCCGCGGCGTCAACCATCTCGCCAACGAGATCATCGACAACGCGACCGACGAGGGCGTGGGCGGCCACGCCCAGCACGTCGCCGTGGTGCTGCACCCCGACGGCTCGGTGCAGGTCGACGACGACGGCCGCGGCATCCCCACCGGCATCAACGCCAAGTCCGGCCTCTCCGGCGTCGAGCTGGTGCTCACCCGGCTGCACGCGGGCGGCAAGTTCGGCGGCTCGGGCTACAAGACCTCCGGCGGCCTGCACGGCGTCGGCGCCTCCGCCGTCAACGCGCTCTCCCTGCGCTTCGACGTGACCGTCAAGCAGCAGGGCAAGGTCCACGAGATCTCCTTCCAGCGCGGCGTGCCCGGCGTCTTCGCCGGCCCCGGCCCCGGCGCCAAGTTCACGCCGCAGCCCGGCCTGCGCGTCGCCCGCCGGATGAAGCGCGGCGAGAGCACCGGCACCTCGATCCGCTACTGGTACGACGCCCGCTACTTCGAGACCGGCGCCAGGCTCGACGTCGAGGTCGTCAAGGCCAAGCTGCGCAACACGGCGTTCCTGGTCCCCGGCGTGGAGTACGTGATCGCCGACTTCACCGGCGAGGAGCCGGTCGAGGAGACCTTCCACTACCCGCACGGGCTCGCCGACATGGTCGAGTTCCTGACCCCGGCCGCCGACAAGCCGGTCTCCGGCATCCTCATGGTCACCGGCGAGGGCTCCTACAAGGAGAACGCCGCCGACGCCAACGGCGTGATGCAGTCCAACGTCGAGCGCAAGGCCGAGATCGAGGTCGCGTTCCGCTGGGGCACGGGCTACGAGCGCACGGTCGAGTGCTTCACCAACACGATCCGCAACATGCACGGCGGCACCCACCGCAAGGGCTTCGAGCGGGCCATGGTCCGCGCCCTCAGCGACGCCGTGCGCAACACGCGCGGCCTGCTCAAGCCCAAGGAGGACGCGCCGGTCCTCGACGACTACCTGGAGGGGCTGACCGCGGTCATCCACGTCCGGGTGCCCGAGCCGCAGTTCACCTCGCAGACCAAGGACGAGCTGTCCACCGCCGGGGTCACCCGGGTCGTGCAGGGCCTGGTCGAGCAGCACCTCAAGCAGTGGATCGACGACCGTAAGACCAAGGTCGAGGCGCGCACGGTCCTGCAGAAGGTCGTCGACGCCGCGCGCGTGCGCCTCACGCAGAAGCAGCAGAAGGACGCGGCCCGCCGCAAGACCGCCCTCGAGGGCGCGTCGATGCCGCCCAAGCTGGTCGACTGCCGGGCCACCGGGATCGGCCGCAGCGAGCTCTACATCGTCGAGGGCGACAGCGCGCTCGGCACCGCCCGCATGGCCCGCAGCTCCGAATACCAGGCGCTGCTGCCGATCCGCGGCAAGATCCTCAACGTGCAGAAGGCCAGCCTCCAGCAGGTCCTCGACAACGCCGAGTGCTCGGCGATCGTCCAGGTGCTCGGGGCCGGGTCCGGGCGCACCTTCGACATCTCCACCATGCGCTACGGCCGCGTCATGATCATGGCCGACGCCGACGTGGACGGCTCGCACATCCGCACGCTGCTGATCACGCTCTTCGCCAAGTACATGCGGCCGGTGATCGAGGCCGGCCGCCTCTTCGCGGCGATGCCGCCCCTGCACAAGGTGAGCACCAAGGGCCGCAGCCCCGAGGTGATCTACACCTACACCCAGCAGGAGATGGAGGCGACCGTCGGCCGCTTCGAGAAGGCGGGCAAGACGGTCAGCAAGCCGGTGCCCCGGTTCAAGGGCCTCGGCGAGATGGACGCCGACGAGCTGTGGGACACCACCATGAACCCGGCCTCCCGCACCGTCCGCCGCATCACCCTCGACGACGCCGAGCGGGCCGAGGCCACGCTGGAGCTGCTGATGGGGGAGCGGGTCGAGCCCCGCAAGAACTGGCTCATCGAGGCCGGTGGCCGCATCGACGAAGACACGATCGACGCCTGAGGAACGGTTGACCATGGCACGCCGCAAGCAAGAGCAGTCCCGGGTGGACCTGTCGGCCTTCGACCAGGCCGGCGCCCGGGTCATCGACAACCCCATCACCACCGAGGTGGAGGACTCCTACCTGGAGTACGCCTACTCGGTCATCCACAGCCGCGCGCTGCCCGACGCCCGCGACGGCCTCAAGCCCGTGCACCGCCGCATCCTGTGGTCGATGTCCGAGCAGGGTCATCGACCCGACCGGCCCTACGTCAAGTCCGCTCGCGTCGTCGGTGACTGCTTCGTCCGGGGCACGTTGGTCTCGACGCCGGACGGGCTGCGGCCGATCGAATCCTTCGACGTCGGCGACCTCGTGCTGGATCCGGCGGGCCGGCCGGTGCCGGTCACCGCGGTCTACGAGAACCCCGCCTCCGAGCTGGTGCGGATCACCTGGTCGAACGGCCACTCCCAGATCGTCACCCCGGGGCAGCGGTTCCGCGTCGTGACATCCGCCTACGAGACCGAGTGGGTCGCCGCCCGCGACCTGGGCGGTCGGCTGACCGTCGGATACGGCGACGGCCGGATCGAGGCCGGGGTCGGCACCCGGGACATGTACGCCTATGTCCGCGGCCTCATCGTCGCGGAGGGCTTCGCCGTGGACCGCAGCCGCGCAGCCGACGGCCGGGTCCGGCTGCACATGTGCGACGTGGAACCGCTCGATGTCGCGCATGGCTGGGCGATCGAGGCGGGCGTCAATGTGTCGCGCGGCAAGCGAGTGGCCAAGAATCCGGCGCATCGTGATCAGCACATTCTCACGTTCAGCCGCCATGCCGGCCTGCTGGAGGCCGGGACCCCGCGGAGCGACGCCAAGCTGGTGCCGGGCGACGTGCTGGGCGACCGGCGCTCGTGGGTCGCCTTCCTCGCCGGCTACTTCGACGGCGACGGTTATGTCCGCAAGCGCAACCGCGAGATCGTGTTCGTCAGCACGAGCGCCGGCCTGCTGCGGCAGGTGTACGCGATGCTCGCGGACTTCGGCATCGCCGGTCACCACTGGGCGCGGGAAAGCGACACGGGCCACAAGACCCTCCACGGGCTCTCAGTGTCCGGGCGCGATGCCCAGGCGCTGGCATTGTTGATGCTTCCCCTGGTCCAGATCGGCTACAAACAGGACGGCCTGCGCATTCTGGCGGAGACCGGCTACCACTACCCGGGCAAGCAGAGCAGCGACCGCCTTCCCGCCAAGCGGATTTTCGAGGAGTTCTCGGCCGCGCATCAGGGTGGCGGCTGGTTCCGCGACATCGAGGGCAAGGCGTTCCGGGCGGGGCTGGCCGCTGAGGGGGCGGTCGTGCGGTACGGCCGGGACCGCAACGGCAAGCCGCTCGCCGAGCGCATGTTCCCGCTCGACCGTGCGCGCCGGGACGGCTGGCTCGACAAGCTGCACAGGATCGGCTCACCGCTGGCCGGGCGCCTCGAGGAGCTGTGCGGCTATTCCTTCGCGGAGGTCGTCGCGGTCGAGCCGGTCGAGGCCGGCACGACGTACGACATCCAGGTCGGCAGCGACGACCATGCCTTCGTCGCCGAGGGCCACGTCGTCCACAACTGCATGGGTAAGTACCACCCGCACGGCAACACCGCGATCTACGACGCCATGGTCCGGTTGGCGCAGGACTTCTCGCTCAATGTGCCGCTGATCGACGGGCACGGCAACTTCGGGTCGCCGGACGACGGGCCGGCCGCCGAGCGGTACACCGAGGCGCGGATGTCGCGCGAGGCGATGCTGCTCGTCGGGGAGCTCGGCGAGGGGACCGTCGACTTCAAGCCGACCTACGACGGCGACGCCGTGGAGCCCAAGGTGCTCCCCGCGGCCTTCCCCAACCTGCTGGTCAACGGCACGTCAGGCATCGCGGTCGGCATGGCGACCAACATGATCCCGCACAACCTGGGCGAGGTCGTGGCGGCCGCGCGCTGGCTGATCAAGCACCCCGGCGCCACGCTGGACAAGCTCATGAGCTTCGTGCCCGGGCCCGACCTGCCCACGGGCGGTCAGCTGCTCGGGCTCGACGAGGTGCGCCGGGCGTACGAGACCGGGCGCGGCGTGGTCCGCATGCGCGCGAAGGCGACGACCGGCCCGCTCGAGGGCGGCCGCGGGCGGCAGGCCATCACGGTGGTCGAGCTGCCCTACGGCATCGGCAGCGAGAAGATCATCGAGGCCATCACCGAGGAGGTGAAGGGCAAGCTCTACGTCTCCGGGCCGAAGAAGGGCCAGCGGCAGGCCGCCCGGCTGCAGGGCATCGCCGACGTGAAGGACCTGACCGACCGCGAGCACGGCACCCGGCTGGTCATCGAGTGCAAGGTCGGCGTCAACCCGCAGGCCCTGCTCGCCGACCTCTACCGGCTGACCCCGCTGGAGACGTCCTTCGGCATCAACAACCTGGTGCTGGTCGACGGGCAGCCGCGCACGCTCGGGCTCAAGGAGCTTCTCGAGGTCTTCCTGGCCCACCGCTACGACGTGGTGACCCGGCGCACGACGTTCCGGCGTACCAAGCGCCAGGACCGGCTGCACCTGGTCGACGGCCTGCTCATCGCGCTGATCGACATCGACCGGGTGGTCGCGATCATCCGGGGCAGCGACGACGCGGCGGCGGCCAAGGCGGCGCTGATGAGCGAGTTCGGGCTCACCGACATCCAGGCGACGTACATCCTGGACACCCCGCTGCGTCGGCTCACCCGCTTCGACCGGATCGAGCTGGAGACCGAGCAGGAGCGGCTCAACGCCGAGATCGCCGAGCTGTCGCGCATCCTCGACAACGAGGACGTGCTCAAGCAGGTGGTCTCCGACGAGCTCGCCGAGGTCGTCAAGGAGTTCGGGGCGCCGCGCCGCACCACGCTCATCGACGGCGATCTCAAGGAGGTGCTCGCCGCGTCCGCGCCGGCCGGGCCGCTCGAGGTGGCCGACGACCCGTGCCAGATCATCCTGTCCGCGACGGGGCTCATCGCGCGGACGGCCGCGGAGAGCGAGGAGGCCGCCGAGGGCAAGCAGCGCAGCGGCCGGGGCAAGCACGACGCCGTCCGCGCCGTGGTCCACGCGACCGCGCGCGGCCGGATCCTGCTCGTCACCAGCCGGGGCCGCGCCTTCAAGACGGACGTCCTGCCCCTGCCGGTCCTCCCCGAGCAGACCGGCACGGTCTCGCTGCGCGGCGGCATGTCGGCCTCCGAGCTGATCCCCCTGGAGAAGGGCGAGAAGGTCGTCGGCCTCGCCCCGCTCACCCCGGGCAGCTCGCCCGGCCTCGCCCTGGGCACCCGCCGCGGCATCGTCAAGGTGTGCGCCCCCGAGTGGCCGGTGCGCTCCGACGAGTTCGAGGTCATCACCCTCAAGGACGGCGACGAGGTCCTCCAGGCCACCTGGCTCGGCGACGGCGGCGAGGCGTTCGTCTTCGTCACGTCCGACGCGTCGCTGCTGCGCTTCCCGGCCAAGCTGGTCCGCCCGCAGGGCCTCAAGGGCGGTGGCATGGCGGGCATCAACGTCGCCCCCGACGCCGAGGTCCTGTCCTTCAACGTGGTCGACACCCGCGACGACCAGCACGGCGAGCCCATGGTCGTCACCGGCACGACCACGCAGGTCAAGCTGACCCCGTTCGCGTCCTACCCCGCCAAGGGCCGCGCCACGGGCGGCGTCCGGGTGCAGCGCTTCCTCAAGGGCGAGGACCGGCTCACGGTCGCCTGGGTCGGCCCCCGCCCGGTCGGCGCGGGCACCAACGGCGACCCGATCGAGCTGCCGGAGCCGGACGGGCGCCGGGACGGCTCGGGCACCCCGGTCGCGATGAGCCCGCAGATCGTCGGCCACCTCATCGAGCGCGGCTGAGCCCCCGCGCATCGTCCGCCGCCCGGGTGGGTCTCCCACCCGGGCGGTTTGCGTCGCTCTGCCGGTTCTCCGCTTTCGGGCGTGCGGGTCAGCCCGCCGGGCGGGTGGCCTTGCCGTCGAGCCAGAGCTCCGTGGAATCGTCGCGGTGGGTGCCGTCGGTGCCGACGTGCTTGTCGCTGATGGTGGGGCCGTTCTTCAGGACGTGCCAGAGGGCCATGGCGTGGCCGCGGCCGACGTCATAGTCGTTCTTGAGCCAGGCCGCGACGTCGCCGGCCTTGGCCTGCGGGGGCTCGAGGCCCTTCTCGTGGGCGAGCGCGAGCAGCTCGCGCGGGGTCTTGCCGGTCTTGTCCTCGATCGCGTCGAGGTAAGCCTGGAACGACATGGGCCTCATCCTCGCCCACCGGCGTCATCATCACCAGGTCGGACGCAGACGGCCCGGCGTGGCGAGCCGGGCGAGCGCGTCCCGCAGCACGGGCAGCTGATCGGGCGGCAGCCGGTCCGCCCACGGGCCGAGCACCTCGGCGGCGGCTTCCTCCGCGGCGCGGGACGCCGGCGCCGAGGGCGGAAAGGAGACGCGCCCGGCCCGGGGGGCCGGGCGCGCTCGTTTCGTGGGAGGTCTACTTGGACGGCTCGGGGATGTCACAGGTGATCTTCGGGTTGACGCCCAGCCAGTTGAGCGGGCCGGCGACCACGGTGACGATGACCGTGCCGGCCTCGGCGCAGCTGGCGTCGCCCGTGTCCTTGAAGTAGCCGCGCTCGAACGCGGCCACGGCGCCGAGCACGAGCCAGATGATGACGATGACTCCGCCTATGGATCCTGCGCGCATCGGGGGGCTCCTAACCAGGTGGGGAACTGGCCGCCAGATACCCCGTACCGTTCGATCTCTAAACGAGCCGCGCCTGCAACGTGTACGTGTGCGGCAGCCGCTCGGGCCGGTCGGTCAGCTGCCACTCGCCGCCGGGCAGCAGGGTCATCTGGCCGGGAAGCGCTTCCCACGGGACGGAGTCGTGCTCGGTCAGCCCCGTCACGGTCAGCCCCGCGTCGAGCACGGCCGTCACGATCTCGCCCAGCCCGTGGTTCCACTCGTGCGTGACGGTGTGCTGGAAGGTCGCGTCGGTGTCGACGTACGTGCCGGGCTCGTCCCAGACCTGCGGCTCGGCCTGCTCGAAGTACGGGTACTCCAGGCACACCAGCCCGTCGGTCCGCCCGTCCTGCAGGGACCAGAGCACCGGGTGGCCCTCCCGGATGAAGAGCCGGCCGCCCGGCCGCAGCAGCCCCGCCACCGTACGGGCCCAGCGCCGCACGTCCGGCAGCCAGCCCAGCGCGCCGATCCCCGTGTAGACGAGGTCGAACCCGCCCGCGCCCAGCGCCTCGACGGCGTCGTAGACATCCGCCTCCACGAACGGGATCGACGCGCCGGCCGACTCGGCGAGGCGGCGCGCCTCCGCGAGCGAGGCCGGCGAGAAGTCGAGGCCGGTCATGGCGGCGCCGAGGCGGGACAGGGACAGGGTGTCCGTACCGATGTGGCATTGCAGGTGGACGCCGCGCAGGCCGGTCAGGTCGCCGAGCCGGGGCCGGTCGAAGGTCACGGTGTCGCTCAGGTGCGCCGGGTCGGCGAAGGCCGCGAGGTTGTAGCCCGCGGAGGCGGCGTGGGCCGGGGCGCGCTCGTCCCAGTTGGCCCTGTTGATCGTGCGATAGTCGGTCACGTCCGGGACCGTAACCCGGGTTCCGCCCCCGTCCCACGTGGTTTTCCGCGGATAGCGTTGAATGGGCAGGTCGACGGCGGTGGATCGGAAGGCGGGTGCGGCTTGGAGACCAGGCGTACGACGGTGCGGGACGTGCGCCGCGCCAACCGGGCCAGCCTGCTCACGGACCTCTTCCACGGCGGGCGGCAGAGCCGTCAGCAGCTGGGCGAGTCCACCGCGCTCAGCCAGGCGAGCGTCAGCAACCTCATCGGCGAGATGATCGACGAGGGCCTGGTCGAGGAGGCCGGCCTGGTCGGCTCGGACGGCGGCCGGCCGCGCGCGCTGCTGCGGGTGGCCCCCGGCTACGGCTACGTCGCCGGGGCGGACGTCGGCGAGACCCGCGTGACCGTGGAGCTGTACGACCTGGCGATGTCCCGGCTCGGCTTCGCGCGCTACCAGTTGCCGGCCGGAGACCCGGATCCGCGGACGGTGGCGGACCGGCTCCTCGAGGGTCTGGCCGCGGTCGTCGCCGAGGCCGGGGTCGAGATGTCCGAGGTGCTCGGGTTCGGCGTCGGGGTGCCCGGGGTCGTCGACCAGGGGCCGGCCGGCGCGGTCGTGCACTCGCAGACCACCGGCTGGGACGCCGTGCCGCTCGGCGAGCTGCTGAGCGCCGGGACCACCGTGGAGATCTTCGTCGAGAACGGCGCCAAGGCCGCGGGCCAGGCCGAGATGTGGTTCGGCGCCGGGCGCGGGGCCCGGGACGCCGTCATCATCATGATCGGTACGGGCGTCGGCGCCGCCGTGGTCATGGACGGCCGCAGCTACCGCGGCGCCAACAGCAACGCGGGCGAGTGGGGCCACACCACCATCGTGTACGACGGGGAGCCGTGCCGGTGCGGTGCCCGCGGCTGCCTCGAGGCGTACATCGGGTCGCGCACCGTGATCGCGCGCCTGGCCGAGGCGACCGGCGAGGAGCCCGCCCCGGAGCTGCTGAGCCGGGCGCTGGCGGCGGACGGCACGCTCGCCCCGGAGGTCGCCGAGGTGATCCGCCGGACGGTCGGCTACCTGGGCGCCGGCATCGCGAACCTGGTCAACCTCTTCTCGCCGGAGCGCATCGTGCTCGGCGGCTCCGCGGGGTCGGCGCTGGGAGAGCGCTTTCTCCCCGAGATCCGCGACGCCGCCGCGGGCAACGCGCTCCGCCACCCGTACGCCGGCACCCGCATCGACCTCTGCCAGCTCGGCCCCGAAGCCGTCGCCATGGGCGCGGCCACCCTGCCGATCGCCCGCCTCCTCACCGACGGCGGCCTCCCCGCGACCGCCGGCCCGGCCCCCCTCTCCCGCGCCGCCCACCGCCGCGCCCTCTCCAAGTCGAGGACCTGACCCGCCCGCCGCGCGGGACGGGTCGAGGATCTGCCCGCCCGCCGCCGGGCGCGACGGGTCGAGGATCTGCCCGCCCGCCGCCGGGCGCGACGGGTCGAGGACCTGACCTGCCCGCGGTGTTCACACCGTCAGCACGATCTTGCCGCGGAGGTGTCCCCGCGCGGCCCGCCCGTGGGCCCGGGCAGCCTCCGCCAGCGGAAACGTGCTGTCGATACCGACAGCTACCGTGCCCGCCTCCAGCAGCCTGCCCACCTCCGCGAGCTGCGCCCCGCTCGACCGCACCTGCGTGCCCGACACCGTGACACCGCGCGAGGCCACCTCCGCGGCGTCGTACTCGCCGGGGAACACCGGAAACACCGCGCCGCCGCGCTTCACCGTGCGCAGGAGCCGCCCGGCCCCGGGACCGCCGACGGTGTCGAGCACCACGTCCACGTCGCGGACGGCGATCTCGCCCCGGGTGTAGTCGACGAACTCGTCGGCGCCCAGCGAGCGCAGGAACGCCTCGTGCCCGCCCGAGGCCACGGCGACGACCCGGGCGCCCCGCCACCTGGCGAGCTGCACGGCGATGTGACCGACCCCGCCCGCGGCGCCGTTGACCAGCACTGTCATGCCGGGGCCGAGCGGCACCGGGCGGTGCGGGAAGGACTGGAACGGGTTGGGTGCGTCGTGTCCGAGCGCGATGAGGTACTGCCATGCGGTCAGGGCCGCCATCGGCGCCCCCGCGGCCTGGACGTGCGAGATGCCGGCCGGTTTGCGGGCGAGGTCCGTGACGGGCGCGGTGATGTACTCCGCGTAACCCCCGCCGCGAAGGCTCGGGAAGCGCACCATCCCGAACACCGGGTCCCCGGCGGCGAACGGCCCGGCGGCGGTTGCCACCACGCCCGAGACGTCCGTACCCGGGATCGCGGGCAACCGGAGCCGCGCCGTCGCGTCGCCCGGGATCTCCGACAGCCCGGCGCGCATGTACCAGTCCGGCGGGTTGATGCCCGCGGCGTGCACCCGGATCAGCACCTCGCCCGGCCCCGGCACGGGCACCGGCACCTCGTCGTACCGCAGAACCTCGGGACCGCCCTGTTCGTGCACCTGGATCGCTTTCATGATCCGAGTCAAGCGCCGGGGCGTGGGACCTGTCCAAGACCTGGTTCGCATGGGCCGATGCGGACATCGCATGGGGGTACGTTCGACCGGTGGACGATGATCTCGACCTGCGGCTGGTCCGCTACTTCACGGTCGTCGCGGAGCAGCTCAGCTTCGGGCGCGCCGCCGCCGAGCTGCACCTGGCCCAGCCGTCGCTGAGCCGGCAGATCCAGCGGCTGGAGGAGCGGCTCGGCGTGCGCCTGCTCGACCGCACCCCGTGGGGCAACCAGCTCACCGAGGCCGGCAAGGCGTTCCTCCCGGAGGCGCACGCGCTGCTGCGGGCCGCCCGCCGCGCGGTCCGCACCGCCCGGGCGCACACCCCGGCGGGCCGGCTCACCGTCGGCTACGTCGAGGATCTGATCGTCACGCCCGCGGTCCAGGAGCTGCGCCGCCGGCACCCCGAGGCCGGCATCACCACCCGGCACATGGACTGCGGCGGGCTGAAGGATGCCGACGTCCTGGTCGCCCGTGCGCCGGTGCCGATCGAAGCCGACGAACACGTGCTGTACGAGGAGCCACGCATGCTCGTCGTCCCGGCCGGCCACCCGCTGGCGGACCGGGGCACGGTGCGTGCGGAGGACTTCGCGGACGAGCAGCCGTACCCGTGCACCCTGACCGCGGACGGCTGGGGTGCGTACCAGTTGCTGGGTCCCGATCCGCACCCGGTCGAGGGCTATGCGGACAAGCTGGAGCTCGTCGCGACCGGCCGGGCGATAGCCGTGGTGCCGGTGGGGGACAGGCGCAGCACGCTCCGCCCGGACCTGGTGGCCGTGCCGATCGTGGACGCGCCGGCGAGCCGGGTGGTGCTGGCGAGCCGGCCGGGCGACCCCAACCCCCTCATCAGGGAGTTCCTCGGGATCGCCCGGACGAGGCTCAGCGCGAGCGGGAGATCAGATCCCGGTACCACTGCGCCGACTGCTTGAGGGTGCGCTGCTGCGTCTCGTAGTCGACGTGCACGATGCCGAAGCGCTTCGCGTACCCGTACGCCCACTCGAAGTTGTCCATGAGGGACCACGCGAAGTAGCCCCGCACGTCGGCCCCCTGCGCCCGCGCGTCCGCCACGGCGGCGATGTGCGTGCGCAGATAGTCGAGGCGGTCGAGGTCGGCCACCGTCCCGTCGGCGGGCGGCGGATCGTCGAACGCCGCACCGTTCTCGGTCACGATCAGCGGCAGGCCCGGGTAGTCCCGGTGCAGCCGGACCAGCAGCTTGGTGAAGCGCTCCGGCGTGACCGGCCAGCCCATCGCGGTCCTCGGCCGGTCGGGGATGGGCACCTCGCGCACCACGGGACGACCGGCTTCGTCGGTCTCGCTGCCGGCGGGAGACGTCCCGCTGAAGTCCTGCCCGAAGTAGAAGTTGACCCCGAGCACGTCGAGCGGCGTCGAGATGATGTCCAGATCCCCGTCCCGGATCGGCAACGACGTGCCGCGCGCGGCGAGATCCGCGACCACGTCCGCCGGGTACGCCCCCTTGTGCAGCGGATCCAGATAAATGCGCGTCCCCATGCCGTCCGCCCGCCGCGCCGCCGCCACGTCCAGCGGCGAGTCGGTGGCCGGGTCGGCCTGGCCCATGTTCAGCGTGATCCCGAACGTGTGGTCGCGCGTTGCCGCCGCCCGCATCCGCTGCGTCGCCAGCCCGTGCCCGAGCAGCAGGTGGTGCACGGCGGCGATCGCGTCGTCGAACGAGCGCCGCCCGGGAGCGTGCACGCCCTCGAAGTAGCCCAGCCACGCCGAGCACCAGGGCTCGTTCAGCGTCGTCCACGCGTCGACCCGGTCGCTCAGCTTGTCGAAGACGAGCATCGCGTAGTCGGCGAACCGGTACGCCGTGTCCCGCGCCGGCCAGCCGCCCGCGTCCTCCAGCTCCTGCGGCAGGTCCCAGTGGTAGAGCGTCACCCACGGGTTCAGGCCCGCGCCCAGCAGCTCGTCCGTCAGCCGGTCGTAGAAGGCCAGGCCCGCGGGGTTGACCGGCCCCCGGCCGCCGGGCTGCACCCGCGGCCAGGAGACCGAGAACCGGTACGTGTCCACGCCCAGGCTCTTGATCAGCGCGACGTCGGCGGGCATCCGGTGGTAGTGGTCGCACGCCACGTCACCGTTGTCGCCGCCGTCGATCGCGCCCGGCACCCGGCAGAATGTGTCCCAGATGGACGGTGTGCGGCCGTCCTCGGCCACCGCGCCCTCGATCTGGTACGCCGACGTCGCCACGCCCCACTGGAACGAGGCCGGAAACCCGTGGCTCATGCGGTGACCGCCACCGGATGCAGCCAGCAGGCGACCGTGCGCGTGGAACCGTCGGGCGTCGCCGGCGGGCCCAGCACGGGGATGTTGTCCGCGCACGGGTCGAAGACCTTGGGGCACCGCGGGTGGAACGAGCACCCGGTCGGCATGCCCTTGAGGTCGGGCGGCGAGCCCGGGATGCCGGTCAGCTCGCGGCGCGGCCCGCGCAGGGCGGGGAAGGACCCGAGCAGCCCCGCACTGTACGGGTGCAGCGCGTCCTTGTAGAGGGCCCCGGCGGGCGCCTCCTCCACGATCCGGCCGCCGTACATGATCGCGATCCGGTCGGAGAACTCGACCAGCAGCGACAGGTCGTGCGTGATGAAGATGACCGAGAAGCCCAGCCGCTCGCGCAGCTCGATGAGCTGGCCCAGGATCTGCCGCTGCATGACCACGTCGAGCGCGGTGGTCGGCTCGTCCATGATGACCACCTGCGGCTGCAGGATGAGCGCCATGCCGATCATCACGCGCTGCCGCATGCCGCCGGAGAGCTGATGGGGGTACGCGTCCATCCGGTCCGGCGCGATCCCGACGAGCTTGAGCATCTCGCGGGCCCGCGCGGTGCGGTCGGCCGCCGACATCTTCGGCTCGTGCGCCTCGAGCACGTCGGTGAGTTGCGTCGAGATCTTGTGCACGGGGTTGAGCGAGTTCATCGCGCCCTGGAACACGATCGCCGTCTCGGCCCACCGGAACTCGCGCAGCCCCTTGTCGTTCAGGGCCAGCACGTCGTACGTGCCGTGGTCCGGCGAGTGATAGATGACCTCGCCGCCGCTGATGACCCCCGGCGGGGCGAGCAGGCGGGTGAGCCCGTACGCGAGGGTGCTCTTGCCGGAGCCCGACTCGCCGGCCAGGCCGAGCACCTCGCCCCGGTGCAGCGTCAGGTTGACGTCGCGGACGGCGTGCACGGCCTGGTCGCCGAGGCCGTAGTCCACGTTCAGGTTCTTGATCTCGAGGATCGGCTCGCCGCTCACTGCGAAGCCTCCTTCTTCAGCACGGGAGTCGCCGCCGCCGAGGTGATGGTGGGGATCGGCCTGGCGTGGGTGTGCGGCGCGGACGAGTTGCTCAGGACCGGCGTGAAACCGACGCGCATCCGGACCGTACGGCCGGAAGCGGTCTTGACCTTGGTCTTGCCCGCGCTCCGCAGGCGCGGGCTGACGAACTCGTCGATGCCGAAGTTGATCAGCGACAGGGCCGTGCCGAGGAACGCGATCGCGAGGCCGGCCGGCACGAACCACCACCACGCGCCCTGGCCGAGCGCCTGCTGGCTCTGCGCCCAGAAGAGGATCGTGCCCCAGTTCCAGCCGGAGTCCGCGCCGATGCCGATGAAGGCCAGCGTGATCTCGGACGTGACGGCGAAGATGACCGTGCCGACGAAGCCCGACGCGATGATCGCGGTGAGGTTGGGCAGGATCTCGAAGATGATGATCCGCCAGGTCTTCTCGCCGTTGGCGCGCGACGCCTCGATGTAGTCGCGCCGGCGCAGCGACAGCGTCTGCGCGCGCAGCACCCGCGCGTTCCAGGCCCACGACGTGAAGCCGATGATCAGCGCGACCAGCACCGCGCCGCCGCTGGGCACGGCCGCCGTCACGATGATGATGAGCGGCAGGGCCGGGATGACCAGGAAGACGTTCGACAGGGCGGAGAGGCTGTCGTCCCAGCCGCCGCCCAGGTAGCCGGCGGTGACGCCGATGAGCACGGACAGGATCGTCGCCATGGCGCCGGCGGCGAGGCCGACGACCATGACCGTGCGGGTGCCGTCGAGGATCTGGCTCAGCACGTCCTGCCCGAGGTGCGTGGTGCCGAGCCAGTGCGCGGACGACGGGGGCTGCACCAGGTCGGCGCTGCGGGCGTCGGGGTCGTACGGCGTGACCCACGGCCCGATGATCGCGAACAGGATGTAGAGGCCGAGCACCACGACGCCGGTGAACGCCTTCTTGTTGGCGATGAACCGGAACCGCTGCCGCTTCGCCTTCACCGCGGGCTGCGCCATGGCACCCTGGCCCGGGATCACCTGCTCGGTGGTCGAGGTGGGGATGGTCATCGCTCAGCCCTCCTTGCGGGTGCGCGGGTCGAGCAGCAGGTACGCGATGTCCGCGATCAGGTTCGCCACCAGCACCGAGATCGTGATGACGAGGAAGATGCCCTGCATCAGCGGATAGTCCTTGGCGGTGACCGCCCGGAAGAGCAGGAAGCCCAGTCCCGGGTACGAGAACACGATCTCCACCAGCAGCGTGCCGCCGACGATGAAGCCCAGCGACAGCGCGAAGCCGGAGACGTTGGGCAGCAACGCGTTGCGGGCCGCGTAGCTGAGCGCCACGCGCCGGTCGGACAGGCCCTTGGCGTGCGCGACGGTGATGTAGTCCTCCGCCGACACCGTCACCATCATGTTGCGCATGCTCAGAATCCAGCCGCTGACCGACGAGACGAGGATCGTCAGCGCGGGCAGGAGGCTGTGCTGCAGGGCGCTCGGGATGAAGTACTGGTCCCACGCCGGGACCAGCCCCGGCTCGTAGCCGCCGCTGGACGGGAAGAAGCTGTCCGGCCCGGCGAGCAGGAAGATCGCGAGCAGGCCCAGCCAGAAGTACGGGACGGAGGACAGGAACGTGGTGGCCGGCAGCAGGCCGTCGACCCACGAGCCGCGCCGCCAGCCGGCGAGCACGCCGAGACCCGTACCCAGGAAGAAGCTGATGATCGTCGTGATGCCGACCAGGCCCAGCGTCCACGGCAGCGCGTCGGAGATGACCTCGGAGACCGGGGACGGGAAGGCGGTGAAGGACAGCCCGAGGTCGCCGTGGAACAGCTGCCCCCAGTAGTCCAGGTACTGCTGCCAGAGGCTCTCCTGCTTGTCCAGGCCGAAGAGCACGTAGAGCGAGTGGATCGCCTCGGTGCTCATCTCGCCCTGGAAGCGCGACAGCAGCGACTTGACCGGGTCGCCCGGGATCATCCGGGGGATGAAGAAGTTGAGCGTGATCGCCGCCCACGCCGTGAAGACGTAGAAGAGGATCCGCTGGATCAGGTATTTCACCGGACCACCTCCGTGCCCGGCGCCAGCTTCGGGCTGGACGCCACGGTCTCCGCGTCGTAGAGCCAGCAGGCGGCCCAGTGGCCCGGGTTGTCGCCGATCTCGATGCGCACCGGCAGGTCGGTCGTGCAGCGCTCCATCGCCGCCGGGCAGCGCGGGTGGAACCGGCAGCCCGCGGGCGGCCGGATCAGGCTCGGCGGCTCGCCGTCGCCCCGGTCACCCTCGTCGGCGGCCATGCTCGCGATCCGGTCCGGGTCCGGCGCGGATTCGATCAACAGCCGGGTGTACGGGTGGGCGGGCGCCTGGGTGACCGTCTCGCTGTCGCCGCCCTCGACCATCCGGCCGGCGTACATCACCAGGGTCTCGTCGGCGAAGTAGCGGGCCGACGCGATGTCGTGGGTGATGTAGAGGATCGCGAGGTTCAGCCGTTCCTTGAGGTCGCGCAGCAGGTTCAGCACGCCGAGCCGGATCGACACGTCCAGCATGGACACCGGCTCGTCGGCGAGCAGGGCCTCCGGGTTCGCGCCGAGCGCCCGGGCGATCGCGACGCGCTGCCGCTGGCCGCCGGAGAGCTCGTGCGGGAACTTGTCGAGGTAGCGCTCCGGCGGGGTCAGGCTGACCCGGGTGAGCAGGTCGGTCAGCGCGTTCTCGAGGTCCTCGGCGCTGGTCCCGGCGTTGCCGTGGATCTTCAGCGACCGGGTGAGGTGGTAGCGGATGGTGTGCACGGGGTTCAGCGACGCGAACGGGTCCTGGAAGATCATCTGGACCTTGCGGGCGTACGCCCGGAACTCCCGGCCGCCCTTCACCCGCGTACTTGTGCCGTGCAGGGCGATGTCGCCGTCGGTCCGCGGATAGAGCTGCGCCAGCAGGCGGGCCACCGTGGACTTGCCGGAGCCGGACTCGCCGACCAGGGCGACGACCTGCCCGCGCCGCAGGGTCAGGTGCACGTCGTCGACGGCGTGCACCGCCTCGTTGGTGCGCTTGAAGAGGTCGCGCAGCGAGCGGCGGACGGGGAAGTGCTTGGTCAGGCCGGTCGCCTCGAGCACCACCTCGCCGGCCGCGGCCGGGGCCTCGGGAATCGACGTCATGTCAGTTCCTTCTTCGGGGGAATGCCGGCCGCCGCCCCTCTCCCGATCGCGGGGGGAGAGGGGCGGCGGAGCGCATCAGGAGTTGGCGGGCTTGAGGTGCAGGATCACGTCGAGCGCGTTGGCCTGCGTGGGCTGGCCGGCACCGTAGGGGTTGGTGTCGTCGGGCCAGCCGACCCAGTTCTTCGTGCTGTAGGCCATGCCGACGTTGTCCGCGCCGACCGGGATGATCGGGACCTGCTCGACGAAGATCTTCTGGATCGTCGCCAGCGCCGTGGTCCGCGCGGCGTCGTCGGCGGCGTTCGCGTAGGCCTCGAGCGCCTGCGTCGCCTCGGGGCTGTCGAAGCGGCCGAAGTTGCCGCCCGGGGAGGCGGTGCCGATCGGCTTGAGCAGCTTGCCGTCCATCACCGTCTGGTAGAGGTTCCACGGCGTCGAGCCGCCGTTGGTCCAGCGGAAGGTGGCGTCGAACTTGCCCTCCTCCACGTTGCGGAACCACGCGTCCTGGTTGGCCTTGTCGACCTTGGCCTCGATGCCGATCTCGGCGAGGTTGCTCTTCACGATCTCGAGCGAGGTCTGGTAGTCCGACCAGCCGCTGGGGTCGGTCAGCGTCAGCGTGACCGGCTTGCCGCTCGGGTCGGTCAGCGTGGTGCCGTTGAGCTTGTAGCCCGCGCTCTGCAGCAGCGCCTTGGCGCCGGCCACGTCGACGGCCTGGTTCTTGCCCTTGTACGCCTCGGTGACGTAGGCGTCACCGGCCGGCGACGGCAGGCCCGTCACGCTGTTGACGATTGGGTGGAAGTAGCCCGCCTCGGCCTGGTTGAAGATGTCCTCGCGGTTGACGACCATGCTCATCGCCTGGCGCAGCTTCGGGTCGTTGAAGGGGGCCTTCGTGGTGTTGATGTAGAGGCCGTGGATGCCGAGGACCGGCGGCGCCCACACCTTGTAGTGCGCCGGGTCCTTGTCCAGGAAGACCTGCTTGTAGTTCGGGATGAAGACGAAGCTCCACTCGTTGGAGCCGTCGGCCAGCGCCGTGGTCTGCGCGTTGTTGTCGGTGTACGACGTGTAGCGCAGCTCCTTGACCTGGGGCAGGTCCTGCCAGTAGCCCTTGTCGCGCACGACCAGCGTGGTGGTCTGCGGGGTGAAGGACTTCAGCGTGTACGGGCCCGAGCCGACCGGGTTCTTCACCGTGTCGGTGGTCGGGTCCTTGATGCCCTCCCACAGGTGCTTCGGCACGATCGGGGTCTGACCCAGCCACGCGTCCTTGTAGACGAACATCGACCGGGTGAACGTCGCGGTGATCGTGTTGCCGCTGGCGGTGATGTCGCCGTACGGGATGGCCGCGAGGTTGAGCGCCTCGAACTTCTTGAGCAGGTTCCAGGTGAACGCCACGTCGTCGCCGGTGACGGGCTTGCCGTCGGACCAGGTCGCGTTGTCGCGCAGGGTGACGGTGACCTTCTTGAAGTCCGGCGCCCACTCCGCGCCGGTGGCCAGCCACGGCTTGTACGGCTCGGCCGGCTTGACCGGGTTCCACATCATCAGCGGCTCGTAGAGCGCCCAGCGCCAGCCGATCGACGCGGCGGCCGAGGTGGTGAGGAAGGGGTTGTGGTTCTCGGTCTGCGGGCCGTTCGGCATGCCGATGGTGAGGTAGTTCTTGGCGCCGGCCGCGTTCTTGTTGCCCGCGTTGGGCGAGTCGCCGCAGGCGGCGAGCCCGCCCGTGGCGAGCACGCCCGCCAGGGCGACCGCGAACAGTTTCCTTCTCTGCATCTCTGACTCCTGGAAGGGGGTGTGGTGAGGGGTGAGAGGGGTGCCCTGGTTGTGCGCGCAGGGCGGGACGGCCGGTCGCTCGCGCGACCCGCCTCAGCTTTTTTCCCGAGGGTTAGGAGGGCGCGGCCGAGGAGCCGCGGACGGTGAACGTGGCGGGGATGACGGTCGGTCGGTTGGGCAGGGGAGAGCCTTCGAAGTGGGCGAGCAGCGTCCGGGCCGCCGCCTCGCCCATCTCGCGGAGCGGCTGGTGCACGGTGGTCAGCGGCGGCGTGGTGTGCGCCGCGAGCGGGATGTCGTCGAAGCCCACCACCGCGACGTCCTGGGGCACGCGCCGGCCGCTGTCGAGCACGGCCTGCATGGCCCCGGCGGCCGAGAGATCGTTGTGGGCGAAGATCGAGTCGAACTCCAGCCCCTGCGCCAGGGCCGCGTTCACGCCCTCGAAGCCGCACGCGATGGTGAAGTCGCCGGGCAGCACGCGCTCGCGCGCGATCGGATGCCCCGCCTCGGCGAACTCCTTGGCGAAGCCCTCCAGCCGCTGCACCGTGCAGCCGAACCGGTCCGGCCCGGCGACCACCAGCGGCTTGTGCCGGCCGATGGCGAGCAGGTGCCGCGCGGCCGACCCGGCGCCGGTGTAGTTGGTCGTGCCCACGCTCGGGATCTGCCCGGGCTGGTGGTCGCGGTCGTCGATCAGCACCACCGGCAGCCCGCGGGCGTGCAGGGTCGCGATGTAGTCGAGCGTGCCCTCGGGCTCGATGACCAGCAGGCCGTCGAAGCTCTTCGCGTTGACCTGCGCCCCGAACTGGCGCATCGACTCCTCGCCGCGGTTGCAGGTGAACAGCAGCAGGCCGTAGCGCTCGGTCTCCAGCACGTCGACCGCGCCCTGCAGCACCTCGCCGATCCACGGCCAGGTGAGCGAGGGGACCAGCATGCCGACGACGCGGGTGCGGCCCCGGGCCAGCCCGACCGCGCGCGAGCTGGGCACGTAGCCGAGCTCCTCGATGACCGCGCGGACCCGGGCGGCGGTGGACTCGTCCAGCTCACCCTTGCCGTTCAGGACCCGGGAGACCGTGGTCTTGCTGACCTTGGCCCGGGCCGCGACATCGGCGATGGTGATCGGCACTGGTCCTCCGACTTGTGTCAACGCGGTAACACCGCAGTTTCGGAACCGGTTTCGGGAGCGGTTCCGGCAGTTAACTCCCGTGACCCGGGTCACGTCAACGCGTCGACGTCTTTATTTAGGTTTCGGCTGGGTAACCACGGGCAGCCTGAATCGTTTAAGACACTTCACAAATCCTGGTCAATGTGCGAGAAGCGGGCAACCGGGCTCCCGGACTCCGTGACGATCTCGTGACCCAGCCGGGCCGAGCCGCCGCCCGGCGCGGCTCCCGATGCGTACGGGGAGCGGGGACGCGCGCCGGCTCCGAGTCGGGCGGCGTGCGGTCAGCCGCGCAGGGGGACGCCTTCCACGTGCCGGACCAGCTCCGGCAGCACGTGGCCGAGGGGCGCGTCGACGATCAGCCCCGCATAGGGGTGGCCGCGGGTCACGCCCTGGTTGACGATCGCCACGCGGGTGCCGTCCTTCGCGGCCCGCAGCACGAACCGGCGGCCCGACATGACCGTGAGGGACGAGCCCAGCACCAGCAGCGTGCGCGCCCCGGCGACCAGCTCGAAGCTCCGGCTCACCCGCGGCGCCGGCACGGTCTCGCCGAAGTAGACGACGTCCGGCTTCAGCATGCCGCCGCACGCCGTGCAGTCCACGACCGTGAAGCCGGTCAGCTCCGCGTCGTCGATCTCCACGTCGCCGTCGGGGTTGATTGCCGAGATCCGCGCCCCGAAGCCGGGGTTGGCGGCGTCGAGCCGGGCGGAGTGCTCGGCGCGCGGCGTGCGGTCGCCGCAGCCCAGGCACACGATCCAGGACAGGTTGCCGTGCAGCTCGACGACGCCGTGCGCGCCCGCGGCCTGGTGCAGGCCGTCCACGTTCTGGGTGATGACGCCGTCGAGGCGGCCCAGCTCCTGCAGCCGGGCGACGGCCCGGTGCCCGTCGTTGGGCCGGGCCTCGCCGATCGTGCGCCACCCGAGGTGACTGCGCGCCCAGTAGCGCTGCCGGGCCTCCGGATCACGGGTGAAGGCCTGGTAGGTCATCGGGGTCGCCCGCCGCGCCAGCCCGGACGGCCCCCGGTAGTCCGGGATGCCCGACTCGGTCGACAGGCCGGCGCCGCTGAGCACCACCACGCCGCCGTCCGTGATCCACTCGGCCAGTTCGCCGACGCCCGCGACAGTCTCCACCTCCCCATGGTCCCTCACGGCCGCCCGGTCACCCACTTCCTCGCGCTCCGAGGCCCGTCCGTCACGGTCCGTCAGGCGCCCATGGTCACCCGGTGGAGTGGGACGAAGCACTCAGTCGATGCGTTCTGTGCACGGACCTGCGGTTGCGGGTAAGTTGACACCGTGGCCACCGTCGCGCGCCTGCACCCCCGTCTCTGGGACGGGCGGCGACTGCTGCAATTCCTGACCGGCCTGGCGCTGATCGCGCTCGCCTTCGCGGTGCCCTCGCTGAGCCCCGCCCCGGAGGTCTCCGGCCCCGCCTCGATCGTGACCGTGGTCGACGCGCCGGTCACCGACGGCGTGATCGACCTCTCGGCCGCCGTCTCCCCGTCGTCCGTCGAGCCCGCTCCGGACAACGGCGTGGCGGCCGCCCCGCCGTCCGCCGGGTCCGTTCCGGACGGCGACGAGGCATCCGCCGCCCTTTGCGAGTTGGCCCTGCCGCACTCCGGCGCCGATCAGCGCACTGTTGCCGGGCGCGCGCCGCCGGCCGCCTGACGCCCTTCCGCACTGTTCCGTCGCTGCGCCGCCCCCGGGAAGCCCCGTGCCGCGGGCCGGCGATGGTGCGGCTCGTCGCGCTGTGTGCGTACCCGGGCCGGTCGAAAATCCCCCCACCGAGAGTGACCGACGCACGAGAGAAGCCGAGATGGACACCGTCGTCTTCGTCTGGATGATTCTGCTGCTCGTCCTCGCCGCCACGATCGCGGCTCTCGCCCTGCCGCGCCGGCCCCGGGCCGCCCGGCAGCCCGGCCCGTCCGAGGCCGTCGGCCGAGCTGGCGAGCTCGACCGCGCCGCCCGGCAGGCCGCCGAGGCCGCGCGCCTGAGCCGGGAGACCTGGGAGCTGGCGCAGGCCGAGGTCGACACCACCTGGGCCGCCTTCGACGCCGCCGAGCGTGAGGCGCGGCGGTGCCTGCGGGCCGCCGCCTTCCCGGTCCTCAAGCAGCGCCGCACCCGGGCCGAGATCGCCGACCGTGAGCGCTTCCTGCACCGCAACGCCCTCGCCGCGTGCCGCCGCCGGGAGCTGTCGATCGCGCAGCTCAACGAGGCCCTCGCGCACCGCGGCGGCTGGAACGCCCGCAAGCACCCGGTGGCCCAGGAGGCCGCCCTGCGCTGGGCCGTGCGCGACCACCGCCAGGACCGTTACCGCGCCGCCGTCGAGCGTGAGCGGGCCGCCTGGCACGAGTCCGAGCAGGCCGCGGCCGTCCTGCGCAGCCTGCGCGCCGAGGCCATGGCCGCCGCCCTCAGCACCGGTCGCGACATCAGCACCGCCGGGCGCCGCCGGGCTGGGGTGCCCGCCGGCCGCCCCGCGCGTACGCCCGTGGCCGTGCACTGAGCAAGGCCGTCCATCGACGGTTGGGTGCTTGCGGCGCGGGGCACATTCAGGGCAGGTACCGTCACAGGGGCCCGAAGACCACTGGCAGGAGGCCGACGTGTCATTGACCCCGGCGGGTCGACCCCCCGCCGTGCGGATGCACCGCGCCGCGCGGATCGAGGATGCCGTGCACGAGGTGATCGAGCGGCGGTTGCGGCAGCGCGGCTGGCAGCCCGTGATCACGGCCTACACCGGCTACGGCGCCCCCGGCTGGGCGCGGGTCATGGCCCGGGTGGTGCTCACCCGCCGCCAGGACGCGGCCAAGCGGCTGGAGAAGGTGCGCGGCTGGCGCAGCTTCACCTCGTCCCCGGTGCACAACGCGCCCGTGCGCATCCAGATCGGCGACCAGGTCCACGAGACCCGCACCGACCGTAGCGGCTACGTCGACACCCGGGTCCGCGGCGACCTCGAGCCCGGCTGGGGCAAGGTCCGGCTGACCACCGAGGGCGCGCAGCCGGTCGAGGCGCCGATCCGGGTGGTCGATCCGGCGCAGAAGTTCGGCGTCATCAGCGACATCGACGACACGGTCATGGTCACCGCCCTGCCGCGCCCGCTGCTCGCCGCGTGGAACACCTTCGTGCTGGACGAGCACGCGCGCATCGCGGTGCCCGGCATGGCCGTTCTCTACGAGCGGCTGGTCACGGCCAACCCCGGCGCCCCCGTCTTCTACCTGTCGACCGGCGCCTGGAACGTCGCGCCCACGCTGAGCCGCTTCCTGTCCCGGCACCTCTATCCGGCCGGCCCGCTGCTGCTCACCGACTGGGGTCCGACGCCGGACCGGTGGTTCCGCAGCGGCCAAGAGCACAAGCGCAACACGCTGGCCCGGCTCTCCGCCGAGTTCCCGCACATCAAGTGGCTGCTCATCGGCGACGACGGCCAGCACGACCAGGAGATCTACTCCGAGTTCGCGCACGCGCACCCGGACAACGTCGCGGCCGTCGCCATCCGCCGCCTGTCACCCACGCAGGCCGTCCTCGCCGGCGCCGTCCCGGGGCCCTCGGGCACCCCGGAGGCGGTCGGCTCGGGCGGCAAGACGTGGTTCAGCGCACCGGACGGCGCCGGCCTGTGGTCCCTGCTCCGGGACACCGACGTTGTCTGAGCCTCAGCTCTCCTCGATGGGCAGCACCACCCTGTCGGCCTCGGCGACCCGGGCGTGCAACCGCTCCCGGATCTCGTCCGGCGTGTACGCCCGCCGCTTCCGCTCCTGTCGTGCCAGCACCGCTCCCGTGGCGGCAACGCCCGCCAGCCCGGCCAGTCCCGCAATCTTCCACCAACGCATCAGCCGAGGATAGACACGTGGTTGCCGACATCAGTCTCGAAGACGCGATCGAACTCACGCGGACCGGCGACATCTGGATCTTCCGGGGCCGCTCGGGACCGGACCGTGCCATCCAGACCCTCACCAACAGCCCAGTCAACCACGTCGGCATGTCGATCGTCATCGAGGACATGCCGCCGCTGATGTGGCACGCGGAGCTGGGCAAGTCGCTGCCCGACATGTGGTCCGGCACCTTCCAGCGCGGGGTGCAGCTGCACGACCTGCGCGACGCGGTCACCGTCTGGGCCCACCGGTACGGCCAGCGCGGCTGGCTGCGTCAGCTGGAGCAGCCGGCCACCAAGGAGATGGAGGACCGCGCGCTGAAGACGGTGGCCCGGCTCGACGGCACGCCGTTCCCGTCCAGCGCGCAGCTGGCGTTCCGCTGGGCCCGCGGCCGCCTGCCCCAGGTGCGCCTGCCGTGGCAGGAGAGTGTCCCGGCCGAGGCGGGCCTGGAGACGGCCTACTGCGCCGAGGTGGTCGCCATCACGTACGAGGACATGGGCCTGCTGCCCCGCGGCCGCAACCATGGCTGGTACGACCCGGGGCGCTTCTGGAGCGGCGACGACCTCGAGCTCGCCGACGGGTATCGCCTCGGTGCCGAGATCGCCGTGCGCACCCCGTGACCAGCCGCTTCGTCCAGTGGACCCTCGACGTCCAGGACGTCGGGCGGATGGCCCGCTTCTGGGCCGGGGCGCTCGGTTATCGCATCGGGCAGGGTGACGACGGCGCCGCCAAGCTGTATCCGCCCGCCGATGCCCCGCCCGGCACGCCCACGCTGTGGTTGCAGCCGAGCGCCGGTCCCAAGGCGGGCAAGATCCGGGCGCACCCCGACCTGGTCGCATGGGACGGTGACCGGGCCGCCGAGGTGGCGCGGCTGCTCGCCCTCGGCGCCCGGCGGGTGGACATCGGCCAGACCGGCGAGGACGACCTGACCGTCCTCGCCGATCCCGAAGGCAACGAGTTCTGCGTGCTGGAGCGCTCGCCGATCTGACCCTCGCGGTCTGACCCTTGCGGGTCAGCGCCGTTGCGGGTCAGCGCCGTTGCGGGTCAGCGCCGTTGCGGGTCAGCGCCCGCGGGTCAGTGCCCGCGCGGGTCAGCGCCCGCGGCGGCCCGCGCGGCTCGACGCGGAGAACGCGGCCGCGCCGCCGCCCTGCTTGGCCTGCCCGCCGTCGTTGCGGGGAGCGGGCGCCGCCGTGCGCGTGCCCTGACCCCGGCCGGCGCCCTGGCTGCGCGCGCCGCCGCTCTGCGAGCGTGCACCGCCGGCGCCCTGCGAGCGTCCGCCCCCGGCGCCCTGGGAACGTGCGCCGCCGGTGGTCGCGGCCGCGCGGGTGGCGCGGGTCTCCTGGGTGCGCGGCGTGCCCGTCTCGTGGGCGGCGCCGGTCGAGCGGCCCGCGCCACCGCGACGGCGGCGGGGACGGCCGGTCGACGGGGCGGAGCCGTCAGCGGTGGACGTACCCGTGGATCGGGCCTGGCGGCCCGCCGGGGCCGGCGCCGGACCCGCGACCGCGGCCGCCGCCTCGGCCGGGGCCACGAACGTCCGCTCGCCGGGCGCGAGGCGGGACAGCAGCGCGTCGCCGGGCCGGGTGCGCGTGGTGGTCGGCTTGATGCCCGCCTTGCGGGTGAGGTCGCGCACGTCGCCCTGCTGGTCGTCGGTCATCAGCGTGATGACCGTGCCCTCGGCGCCCGCGCGGGCCGTGCGGCCGGAGCGGTGCAGGTAGGCCTTGTGCTCGACCGGCGGGTCGGCGTGGATGACCAGCGCGACGTCGTCGACGTGGATGCCCCGGGCGGCGATGTCGGTCGCCACCAGCGTCGCGGCGCTGCCGTCCGAGAAGGCCGACAGGTTGCGGTTGCGGGCGTTCTGCGCGAGGTTGCCGTGCAGCTCGACCGCGGGCACGCCGGCCTGGATGAGCTGGCGGGTGAGGGTCTTGGCCCGCCGCTTGGTGCGGGTGAAGACGACGGTACGGCCGGGGGCCGCGACCAGGTCGACCAGCACCGGGAAGCGGTCGTCGGCGCGCACGTGCAGCACGTGGTGGCTCATCTGCACCGGGGCCTCGGCGGCGGCGTCGACGTGGTGCGTGACCGGCTTCGGCAGGAAGCGCTTGACCAGCACGTCGATGCCGTTGTCGAGGGTCGCGGAGAAGAGCATCCGCTGGCCGCCGCGCGGGGTGGCGTCCATCAGCCGCCGGACGACGGGCAGGAAGCCCAGGTCGGCCATGTGGTCGGCCTCGTCGAGCACGGTGATCTCGACCGCGTCCAGCGAGGCGTGGCCGTTGCGGATGTGATCGTCGAGGCGGCCCGGGCAGGCCACCACGATGTCGACGCCGTTGTGCAGGCCGCGGATCTGCGGGTTGGCGCCCACCCCGCCGAAGATCGTCAGCGTGCGCAGCCCCATCGCCTCGGCGAGCGGGGCCAGCGTGGCGTCGATCTGGGTGGCCAGCTCGCGGGTCGGCGCCAGGATCAGCGCCCGCGGGCGGCCGGGGCGGCGCGGGGTGGCCGAGGCGGCGAGGCGCGCGACGACCGGGATGGCGAACGCGTACGTCTTGCCGGAGCCGGTGCGGCCGCGGCCCAGCACGTCGCGGCCGGCCAGGGAGTCGGGAAGGGTGGCGGCCTGGATCGGGAACGGCGCGGTGATGCCGGACGCGGTCAGGACCGAGACGAGCTCGGCGGGCACGCCGAGGTCGGTGAACGAGGTCATCAGGTGGAGAACTCCATAAGTCAGTGGGGTCGTGGCCCGCCCGGCGCGTCCTTCGACGATGTCGCTGTTTCCGACGCGTCCCTAAGTCGCTGCTCGCGGTGGCCGACCCGAAGGGCGAGATCAAGTGTACGCGCCCACCCACCGCAACCCGGCTGCACCCGAGAGTGACCCGTACTGCACTCAGCGAGCCGGACCGTATCTCCTCAGCGCCGGGATCTTGCCCCCCATCCGGCGGGACTTCGAGGAGAGCCCCCATGAGCGATGTCGTCCAGGTCGACCGCCGCCGTGACAACCGCGAGAACGGTGTCGGAGCCGACGGCTTCCCGGTCGATCGCCGGCGCGAGGACGTCGTCCGGGCGCACATGCCGCTGGTCGGTCACCTGGTCCGCGAGATGCTGGCCCGGGTGCCGGCCCACGTGAACCGCGACGACCTGCTGTCCGCGGGGTACGCCG
>NZ_JAUQWH010000384.1 GCF_030757795.1 Actinoplanes oryzae | reverse complement strand
TTGAAGTGTTCACCCTGGCAACAATAAGTGTTGCCAAAGGAATTCTAGCCTCCGAAAAGGCCAGGGATAAATCCATAATTGGCACTGGCTTATCAAGCACCCTGTTGAGTTCTCAAAGAACAACCGCACACCATCGGGAGGAACTTCCGTCCCGCCCCCCGGGGCACTCGCTCAACGTTACCCGGTCTCTTTCGTCCCGTCG
>NZ_JAUQWH010000383.1 GCF_030757795.1 Actinoplanes oryzae | reverse complement strand
CGGGATCGACAAGAGCTTCGGTCCCGTCCAGGTGCTCCACGACGTCGGCTTGAGCGTCTATCCCGGCGAGGTCACCGCGCTCGTCGGTGACAACGGGGCCGGCAAGTCCACCCTGGTCAAGTGCATCAGCGGGATCTACACCATCGACGCGGGCACGGTGACCTTCGACGGCAACCAGGTCGCGATCGCCAGCCCCCGCGACGCCTCCGCCCT
>NZ_JAUQWH010000382.1 GCF_030757795.1 Actinoplanes oryzae | reverse complement strand
TCGGCGATCTGCGACTGGGTGAGGTTGCCGTAGAAGCGCAGGGTGAGGATCTTCTGCTCGCGCTCGTCGAGGGTGGCCAGGGCGGGGCCGAGGGCGACGCGGGTCTCGGCGAGTTCGAACTCGCTGTCCTCGCCGCCGAGGGTGTCGCCGAGTTCGGTGGTGCCGTCGGCGCTGATCGGGGTGGACAGGCTGGTGGCGTTGTAGGCGCGGGCGCC
>NZ_JAUQWH010000381.1 GCF_030757795.1 Actinoplanes oryzae | reverse complement strand
CCCACCGAGGCCACCTCCGGCTCGGTGAACACCACCTGCGGCACCGCCTTCACATCGGCCGTCACCGCGTGCCGGCCCCACGCACCCGTGTCAGCGGTCTCGCCCTTGGCCCGGGCCACAATCGCGTCACCCAGCACCCGCGCCTGATACTTGCCCTGATGAGTCAGCAACGCCCGCCGGTTCACATCCCCGGCCGCGAACAGCCACTCCCCCGCACCATCGACATGCAGGGCGTC
>NZ_JAUQWH010000380.1 GCF_030757795.1 Actinoplanes oryzae | reverse complement strand
GGTCCGGCAGCAGGTCGAGGAGATCATCGGCCAGGGCCAGCAGGCGCCGAGCGGGCACATCCCGTTCACGCCGCGGGCCAAGAAGGTGCTGGAGCTCTCGCTGCGCGAGGCGCTGCAGCTGGGCCACAACTACATCGGCACGGAGCACATCCTGCTGGGCCTGATCCGCGAGGGCGAGGGCGTCGCCGCCCAGGTCCTGGTGAAGCTCGGCGCGGACCTCAACCGGGTCCGCCAGCAGGTCATCCAGCTGCTCTC
>NZ_JAUQWH010000038.1 GCF_030757795.1 Actinoplanes oryzae | reverse complement strand
CGGGCAGTCCCTTGGCCTCCGCCATGGCCAGCGCCGCCGCGGCCTCGGTCAGGCCCGCCTCGCGCTCGCCGCGCGCCAGCAGCAGCTCCGCGAGCGCCGTCCGCGCCGGGATCAGCGGCCACACCGCCCCGACCCGCGTCGCCTCGGCGATCACCTCGCGCAGCCCCTCCTCCGCGACCTCGGCCGAGCCCTGCAGCCACCGCACCCTCGCCAGATACAGCCGGGCGTCGGCCATGGCCAGCGGCAGCCGGTCCGGGCGGGCGAGGAAGCGCAGCAACCGCTCCTCCAGCCCGGCCAGCCGCCCGGTCGCCAGGTCCAGGCCGAACGAGGTCAGCTCGACCAGCGGCCGCAGCCGCTCGTAGTCGGCGTCGTCGACCGCGCCGGCGCCGGTGGCCAGCAGGGATTCCGCCAGCGGGAAGTCGCCGACGTGCAGGGCGCCCTGGGCCCAGTTGAGGCAGGCGCGGGCGCGTTCCCGGGAGTTGCCGGCCAGTGACGCCACGGCCCCGGTGATCGCCTCGTCCACGGCCGGGTGTCCGCTTTCGAGCAGCAGCGACAGCCGGGCGATCTCGACGGCGAGGACCGCGGACGGCTCGCCCGACTCGGCGGCGGCCGCGGCGGCCTGGGCGCAGCGGGCCTGGTGTTCGCTGAGGTGGCGGCCCACCACGGTGTCGGGGGCGGACAGGACGGCCAGGGCCCGGGCGCGCCGGCCGTGGTGGCGCAGGAAGGGGACCGCCCGCTCGATCTCCTCGTAGCCCGCTTGCGCCTCGCCCTGCTGGCGCAGCATCCGGCCCAGGGCCAGGCCGAGCTCGCCGCGGGCGCCCGGGGGCAGCCGGCGATCGGCGAGCAGGTCGCGCAGGACGGGGATCGCGCTGGCCTGGGCGACGCTCTCGATGGCGGACCGGCCCAGCTTGGCGGCGAGCCGGACGCGGACCGGGCGGGGGAGCCGGGCGTACCCGGTGGTGGCGAGCAGGAAGCGGGCCGCGCTCGCGTCGTCGCCGCGGGCGGTGGCCAGGTCGGCGGCGGCCTCGGCGTTGCGGACGTGGTCCGCGGGGCTGCCGGCTTCGCGGTAATGGTGGGCCAGCCGGGCGTACGGGCGGGGCTGGTGCTGTTCGAGCAGGTGAGCCGTGCGCAGGTGCAGCAGGCGGCGCGTGACCGGCGGCAGCAGCTCGTGGACGACCTGGCGGGCGAGGGTGTGCCGGAACCACAGGTGCCCGTCGCGCTCGTGCAGAAAGCCGGTCGCCTCGGCGCGGGCGAGCGCCGCGGTGACCGTCCCGTCGTCGGTGCCGGCGATCGTGGCCAGGGCCCCCGCGTCGGCCCGGCCCAGCACCGCGGCCGCGCCGAGGATCTCGCGGGCCGGCTCGTCGAGGTGGCGCAGGCGCCCGAGGAGGACGTCGCGGAGCAGGGCGGGCACGGCCACGTCGGCCAGCGTGTCCGGATGTTCGCGGATGCGGTCGACGGCGCCGTCGGCCACGAGCGAGCGTACGACCTCCTCGACGAGGAAGGGCACGCCGGCGGTGCGCTCGTACAGGTGGGTGGTGAAGGTGTCCGGCTGCTCGGTCAGGTCGAGCAGCGCGGCCGCGAGCAGGCCGACCTCCGCGCGGGACAGCGGCGGCACGCGCATCGTGCGCACGGCGGGGCCCGGCTGCCACCCAGGCGGCGACTCGCCCTCCCGCACGGTGATCACGACCCGCACCCCGGGTACGGGCCGGGCCCCCAGCCGGTCGAGCAGCTCCAGCGTCGCCCGGTCCGCCATCTGCAGGTCCTCGACGGCGACCGCGACCGGGGCCAGGGCGGCCAGCAGTGCCACCGCCGCGCGCAGCAGCCGGGCCCGCTCGGCCTCGGGGTCCCCGAGCGGCGGAAGCGGCGGCGGCAACCGGTCGGCGAGCGCCGGCAGCAGCCGCGCGAGCACCCCGGTGACCGCGCCGGGGTCGCGCAGCGGCGGCAGCGTCCCGGTGGCGTGCGCGACCCGGATCCCGTCGAGCAGCGGCCCGAGCGGCTGCGGCTCCCGCAGGTCGTCGCAGTGCGCGACGATCACGGGCAGCCCGCTGTCCTGAAGGGACTCGGCGACCAGCCTGCTCTTGCCCACCCCGGGCTCCCCGCTGAGCAGCACTACCGGCGCCGGCCCCGCCAGCTCGGCGAGCAGCGCCTCCCGCCCGACGAACAACCCGGGCGCGGGCAGCGCGAAGAAAGCGGTCAGCTGAGACACCGGCAATTCTGTCAGGTGCCGGCGGCTACTTCGTCGTTGGTGCGGCCGGTGCGGACCGAGCGGGGGTGGTCCTCGGCGTTCCAGCCGGGCACGGCGTGGTCGTCGCGCTTGTGGAGGAGGAGCCATTCTTGTTTGCCGGCGGCGGTGGTGCGGGTGTGTTTCAGGACGAAGCGGCCGTGCAGCTTGACGCCGGCGAGGTCGAAGTGGAGCTCGCCGGCGTCCAGGGCGCCGGTGGCGAGGGTCCAGGTGCCGGTGTCCCAGACGATGACGTCGCCGGCGCCGTAGCGGCCGGCCGGGAGGACGCCTTCGAAGTCGCCGTAGCTCAGCTCGTGGTCCTCGACGCGGAAGGCGGCGCGGCGGACGGCCGGGTCGAGGGTCGGCCCCTTGGGGACGGCCCAGCTGACGAGGACGCCGCCCAGCTCGAGCCGGAAGTCGTAGTGCAGCCGCCGGGCCCGGTGCCGCTGGACGACGAACATCATGTCGAGCCGCGCACGACGAGCCTGGTGGGGAGCGTGGTGGGCGACGGGGGAGCGGCGGTGCCCTGCAGCATCGCCATGACGGCCTCCGCGGCGGCCGTACCGAAGCCGGTCTTGTCCTGGGTGACGGTGGTGAGACCGGGAGGGATCAGGGCGGCGACCTCGATGTCGTCGAAGCCGACGAGCGCGACGTCCCCGGGGACGCGCAGGCCGGCCTCGTGCAGGGCCTGCATGGCGCCGACCGCCATCTCGTCGCCGGCGGCGAACACGGCGGTGGGCCGGGGATCGCGGGCGAGCAGCCTCTTCATGGCGGCGTAACCGCTGTCGAGATAGAAGTCGCCCGCCACGACGTCCTCGTCGGCGAGCGGCAGGCCCGCCTCGGCGAGCGCGGCGCGGAACCCGGTCAGGCGTTCCGCGGCCGGCAGCGTCGGCGGCGGGCCGGTGATCGTGGCGATGTGCCGGTGTCCGCGTTCGATCAGGTGGGCCGCGGCGAGGCGGCCGCCGCCGGCGTTGTCCGACGTGATGTAGGTGCAGGTCGGGCCGGTGAAGCGCAGGTCGAGGGCGACGCAGGGCACGGCGGCGTCGACGAGGGCGAGGACGGCCGGGTCGCGGCTGCCGTTGTCGATGATGACCACGCCGTCGACGCTGTGGCGCTGGACCGCGCGCAGGAAGCGCTGCCGGTCGTCGAGGCCGGGGCTCTGGTCGGGGGCGAGCATGAGCAGGTGCAGGCCGTGGGCGCTCAGGGCGCTCTTGAGGGCGACGAGGATGTCCTGGAAGAACGGGTGCCGCCAGCCGGGGCGGCGGTGGTCGGTGTCCCACACCAGGCCGACCATGTGCGACTTCTTCGTCGCGAGCGTGCGGGCCGACTCGTTCGGCAGGTAGCCGACCTCGGCGGCGGTCGCGAGGACGAGCTGGCGGGTGCGCATGCTGACGATCTCGGGGGCGTTGAAGACCCGCGACACCGTGGCGACGGAGACGCCGGAGCGGCGGGCCACCTCCCGAATGCTCGACACGCCGGGAGTGTAACCGGTTTCAAGATCGTGTCCAAGCTGTGGATCTCGTTACCGGCTTGTTACTTGACGGGACCCGGGGTCGGGGCGGCACACTCGTCCCCATCAATTTCCCGAACCGGTTAAGTGATCTCCGCGGACCGAATGTAACCGGTTACATCAGCGTGAGAGGACTGTGTGACATGCGCTTTCTGCGTACGGTCGGCGCCCTGGCGGCGGCCACGATGATGCTCACCGCCTGCGGCTCCGGGGGCGGCAGCGAGGGTGGCGGCGGCGACATCACGCTGGACGTCAACCTGTTCGGCAACTTCGGCTACGAGCAGCTCTACAAGGAGTACGAGGCCGCGCACCCCGGCATCAAGATCCAGGAGCACACGGCCGCCTACAACGACCACCACCGTGACCTCGCCACGCACCTCGCCACGGGGTCGGGCGCCGGCGACATCGAGGGCGTCGACACCGGGTTCATCGCCCAGATGCGCGAGGCCGGCAAGCAGTTCGTCGACCTGGGCACCGAGCGTCAGGCGGAGTATCTGCCCTGGAAGTGGCAGGCGTCGCTGACCAAGGAGGGCCAGCAGATCGGGTACGGCACCGACGTCGGCGGCCTCGCGATCTGCTACCGCCGCGACCTCTTCGAGAAGGCCGGCCTGCCCGCCGACCGCGACGCCGTCTCCGCGTCCTGGGCCGCGGGCTGGGACAAGTACCTCGAGGTGGGCGCGAAGTACACCGCGAAGGCGCCGGCCGGCACCGCGTTCTTCGACGGCGGCGGGGCGCTCTACAACGCCGTCATCGGCCAGGCGCCGCAGGGCTTCTACGCCCCCGACAACACCGTGGTCGTGGCCTCCAACCCGGAGGTGCGCAAGGCCTGGGACCTGGTCGTGCGGGCGATCCAGGGCAACATGTCGGCCAAGCTGGTCGAGAGCTCGCCGGAGTGGAACAACGGCTTCGCCAAGGGCCAGTTCGCCACCATCGCCTGCCCGGCGTGGATGATGGCCAAGATCAAGGACCAGGCCAAGAGCTTCGCCGGCAAGTGGGACGTGGCCTCGGTGCCCGGGGGCGGCGGCAACTGGGGCGGCTCGTACCTGACCGTGCCCAAGCAGGGCAAGCACGTCGAGGAGGCCAAGAAGCTCGCCGCCTGGCTGACCGCACCCGAGCAGCAGGCGCGCAACTTCACCTCGCAGGGCCTGCTGCCGTCGATCCCGGCGCTCTACGACAAGCCCGAGATCGCGAACTACAAGGACCCGTTCTTCAACAACGCCCCGGTCGGCAAGCTGTTCACCACCGCCGCCAAGGAGCTCGAGCCGCAGTACCAGGGCCCGCGTACGGGCGACATCCAGACCACCATCCGGGACGGCCTGATCCGCGTCGAGCAGGGCAAGCAGGGCTCCGAGCAGTCCTGGACGCAGACGGTCAGCGACATCGAGCGTCTCACCAAGTGAGGGCCGCCCTGAGCCGGCTCGACGCCAAGGGCTCCCCGTACCTCTACATCGTCCCGTTCTTCCTGCTCTTCGGCGTGTTCGGGTTGTGGCCGCTGCTCTACACCGGCTACGTCTCGTTCAACGACTGGGACCTGCTGGACGCGGGGGAGCACACGTGGGTCGGGCTGGCGAACTACCGCGAGCTGCTCGGGGACGCGTACTTCTGGAACGCGCTCGGCAACACCCTGAGCATCTGGGTGCTGTCCACGGTGCCGCAACTGCTGGCGGCGCTGTGGATCGCGCACCTGCTCAACCATCGGCTCCGGGCGCGTACCAGCCTGCGCATGGGGGTGTTGCTGCCCAACATCACGTCCATCGTGGCCGTGACGATCGTCTTCACGCAGATGTTCGGCCGCGATTTCGGCATGATCAACTGGCTGCTCGGGATCGTCGGTGCCGGCCCGGTCGACTGGCAGGCGAACACTTGGAGCTCGCACCTCGCGATCTCGCTCATCGTGGCGTGGCGCTGGACCGGCTACAACGCGCTGATCTACCTCGCCTCCATGCAGGCCATCCCGCACGACCTGTACGAAGCCGCCGACCTCGACGGCGCCAACCAGCGGCAGCAGTTCTGGCGCATCACCGTGCCCCAGCTGCGCCCGACCATCATGTTCACCGCGGTGATCTCGACGATCGGCGGCCTGCAGATCATGGCCGAGCCGCTGCTCTTCGCGGGCACCTCCACCCCGACCGGCGGCTCGGACCGGCAGTTCCAGACCGCCGCGCTGTTCATGTACGAGCAGGGCTTCCGCGAGTTCCGGTTCGGCTACGCCTCCGCGATCGCCTGGACGCTCTGCCTGGTCATCGCCGTCTTCGCGGTCGCCAACTTCCTGCTCACCCGGCGCATCGCGAACGACGAGAAGTGAGGCTGTCATGACCCTGCTCGCCCCGGTCGAGAAGCCGGCGCCGCCCGTGGAGAAACGGCCGGTCCGGCGGCGCGTCTTCGGCTACCCGCGCCGCGCGTCGGTCTGGACCTACGCCGCCCTGCTCGCCGTGGTCGCCGGCTCGGTGTTCCCGCTCTACTGGTCGCTGGTCGTCTCGTCGCAGACCAGCGAGGCCGTCGCCCAGGTCCCCCCGGTGCTCGTGCCGGGGGGCCACCTCTTCGACAACATCGCCCGGGTCTTCGACTCGACCGACTTCGGGCAGGCCCTGCTCAACTCGCTGATCGTCAGCGGCTCGGTCACCGTCTCCGTGGTGTTCTTCTCGACGCTGGCCGGTTTCGCCTTCGCCAAGCTCCGCTTCCGCGGCCGCAAGGTGCTGCTGGTGCTCGCCATCGCCACGTCGATGGTGCCGCAGCAGCTCGGCATCATCCCGCTCTACCTGCTCATGGCGAAGCTCGGCTGGACCGACCACCTCGCCGCCGTCATCGTCCCGGGGCTGGTCACCGCGTTCGGCGTCTTCTTCATGACCCAGTACCTGGGCCGGGCGGTGCCCGACGAGCTGCTGGAGGCCGGCCGCGTCGACGGCTGCAGCACCTTCGGCCTCTACTGGCACGTCGTCCTGCCGGCCGCGCGACCCGCGGCGGCGGTGCTCGGCCTGTTCACCTTCATGCAGGCGTGGAACGACTTCTTCTGGCCCCTGGTCGTCCTGCAGGACAACGCCACGGTCCAGGTCGCCCTGTCGTCGCTGGCCAGCGGCTACACCACCGACTACACCCTCACCCTGACGGGCACGCTGCTGGCCACGCTCCCGATCCTGGTGATCTTCATGCTCCTCGGCCGCCAGATCGTCGGCGGCATCATGCAAGGCGCGATCAAAGGTTGATGATGGAACTGACACAGATGCCGGACGGGTTCGTGTGGGGGGCCGCCACGGCGGCGTACCAGATCGAAGGCGGGGCCGCCGAGGACGGGCGCGGCGAGTCGATCTGGGACGTCTTCTGCCGTACGCCCGGGGCGGTCGCCGGCGGGGCGTCGGGCGCGGTGGCCTGCGACAGCTACCACCGGTGGCGCGACGACGTGGCGCTGCTGGCCGAGCTGGGCGTGGACGCGTACCGGTTCTCGGTGTCGTGGCCCCGGGTCCTGCCGGCCGGGGCGGGTGCGGTGAACAAGGCCGGGCTCGACTACTACGACCGGCTCGTCGACGCGTTGTGCGAGCGGGGCGTCCGGCCGTTCGTCACGCTCTACCACTGGGACCTGCCGCAGGCGCTCGAGGACGCGGGCGGCGGGTGGCGGGTGCGGGACACGGCACAGCACTTCGTCGAGTACGCCGCCGTGGTCGCGGCCCGGCTCGGCGACCGCGTCCGGGACTGGATCACGCTCAACGAGCCCTACTGCTCGTCGATCGTCGGCTACGCCGAGGGGCGGCACGCGCCCGGCGCCCGGGACGGGCACGGCGCCCTGGCCGCCGCCCACCACCTGCTGGTCGGGCACGGGCTCGCGGTGCCGGCGATCCGGGCCGCCTCACCCGGGGCGCGGGTGGGCATCACGCTCAACCTGTCGCCGGCCGTGCCCGCCACCGGCAGCGAGGCGGACCGGGCCGCGGCCGCGCGGATGGACCTGATGCTCAACCGGCAGTTCACCGATCCGGTGCTCGGGGGCGCGTACCCGGAGGGGTTCGAGGAGCTCTACGCCGGCGTGAGCGACCTGTCGTTCCGGCACGACGGCGATCTCGCGCTGATCGGGGCGCCGCTGGACTTCCTCGGCGTCAACTACTACTACCGGATCCACGCCGCGGACGTGCCGCACGACCAGCCGGATCCCGCCCTGCGCAGCGCCTGCGACATCGGGGTGCGGTCGGTGCCCCGCGAGGGGGTGCCGGTCACCGACCTGGGCTGGCCGATCGAGCCGCAGGGCCTGCACGACACGCTGCGCGGGCTCGCGGGCCGCTTCCCGCAGCTGCCGCCGGTCTACGTGACCGAGAACGGCGTCGCCGAGCTGCGCGAGGACACCGGCCCGGACCCTCGCCGCATCCAGTTCGTGGCCGAGCACGTGGCGGCGGCCGCCGCGGCCGGCATCGACCTGCGGGGCTACTTCTACTGGTCGCTGCTCGACAACTTCGAGTGGGCGCGCGGGTACGGCCCCCGCTTCGGCCTCGTGCACGTCGACTATCCGACGGGTACGCGCACCCCGCGCGCGAGCTACCACTGGCTGCGCGAGAACCTGCGGGCTACGAGCGTGCCCAGAGCCAGTCGGTGATGCGGGCGACGGCCTGATCACGGTGCCGCCGGTAGGTGTTGAACGACAGGTGCAACGTCTCGGCCACCCGCTCCTGAGTGGTGACGGGGTGCAGGAACGTGCGGTCGACCAGGTCGTGCAACGCCGGCGGCAGCGTGGCGGCCGCCTCCTCGACGAGCTCGCGGAGGGGGACCAGGCGGGTGCCCAGCAGGGGATTGTGGTCGAGATCGCGCAGGGCGGCCCGGACGGCGGCGTCGAACTCGGCCCGGCTGAGCACCACGGCACCGGCGTCCGCCGCGGTGGCCCGCGTCGGCAGGCCGTCCTGCCGGGCCTGCACCACGGTCATCCACTCGGTGACGTCGACGCGCCGCCAGTCGTGGGCGAACACCGGATGCGGGACACCGTCGAAGGCGTGCCAGAAGTCGAGATTGTCCATGGTGGGTCCCCACTGCCCGGCGTCCGCGTAGGCGCCGTTCAGCGTCCACGCGACGCCGGTCGTCGTGAGGATGTCGAGCGTCTGGCAGGCGGCGAAGAGGGTCGTCGACGGCGACGGCCGCTGCCCGTGGTCCCGGTCGAGGAAGAACCGCCACGCGCGGATCACCTCGCCGGGGCGCGGGGGAGCCTGCTCCTGCGCGTAGCGCCACATCGCCTCCGCAGCCGGGTCCGCGCTCGAGCCCTCCAGGGTCAGGCAGGCGGCGTAACCTCGCGCCTCGCCCGACGGCGCGCGGAAGACGCGGAACGCCGCCGGGTCACGCCCCAGCCAGTACTCGGCGTGCCGCGCCTGCTCGGCGCCCTGCCACCGGCGGGTCATGGCGACGATCGCCGGACCGTCGGCGGGGCGCAGATCGTCCACGTACGCCTGGAAGGTCGGCGGCGGTGTCGTGCACGTCTCCACCCGGGAGCGGCCACCCGCCAGCACGATCGAGCCGGTGATCAGACGCAGGCGCTCGCCGCGGTCGGCAGTCGCGCGGATCCGCGCGAGCACTGCGCCGGAAAGCTCCCGGTGCAGCTCGGCGTAGCGGCCGGGATCGCGCCAGCGCAGGTCGGCGTCGAGGGCGTCGCGGACCACGTCGTGCGGATACAGCCCGTACGGGCCCTCCTCGACGAACGACAGCGTGCGCAGCCAGGCGAACAGCTCGCCCGCGTCGTCCCCGGTCACCGGGCGCAGCAGCTCCTCGGTCGTGACGGGCAGATGCGCGCACACCTCGAGCGCCCTCCGGTGCCGCGGGGTCGGCGTCGCGTCGACGGTGCGGGCCAGCAGCGCGCTCACGACGTCGGGCAGGTCGCTCAGCGTCCGCGCCTCGGCGCCCCGCCGGACCGCCTCGACCAGCATCGACAGGGTCAACGGGTGCCCGTGGCCCAGGGCCAGCAGGGTGTCCCGGAGGGCTGACGGCACGCCTTGAGCCGCCAGATAGGCCGCACCGTCCTCCGGGGAGAGATTGCCCAGCGGGACGACCGTCAGCAGCTCGCGCCACCCGGGGTCGGCCGCCCACCGGGGTGCCTGCCGGCCGGCCAGCACGATCAGGCTGTCGCCGGGCAGCGCCGGCAGATAGTGCTCGCGGACCCAGTCGTCGACGGGGGAGAGCAGCTCGTACGTGTCGATGAGCAGCACCGGCCGGTCGCCCTCCGGCGTGGGCAGCTGCGTGCCGTCCCGGGCGTCGGCGCGGAGGAGCTCCCGCCCGGCCCCGGCGGCCAGCTCGGCGAATCTGTCGAGCAGGGAACTCTTGCCGACGCCGCCGGGACCGTGCACGAAGAGCACGCCGGACCCGCTCAGCGCCGCCCGGAACAGCGCGAGCTCCTCGTCACGGCCCGTGAACGCCCGCCGCCGCAGCTCGCCCAGCCGCTGTCCGAGAGTCGTCACCGGGCAAACGCTAGCCAAAGTCCGCAATTTCCCGCATCGATCTCGACCGTGACGCCGCCTACAGTCCCGACCGTGATCGAACCGTTTCCCGTGCACATTCCCGACGACGCCCTGGCCGACCTGCGGACGCGGCTCGCCCGCACCCGGCTGCCCGAGCCCCTGACCGACCCGTCCCAGGGCTACGGCCCGGACCGCCTGTCCGCCCTGCTCGACGTGTGGCGGCAGCACGACTGGCGGGCGCTCGAACGCCGCTGGAACGCCATCCCGCACTTCAAGGCCCGGCTCGACGGGCTGGACATCGCCTTCTGGCACGTCCGGTCGCCCGAGCCCGGCGCCCTGCCGCTGGTGCTCACGCACGGCTGGCCCGGCTCGGTGCTGGAGTTCGAGGACGTTATCGGGCCGCTGACCGATCCGGTGGCGCACGGCGGCTCGGCGGCGGACGCCTTCCACGTCGTCGTCCCGGCGCTGCCCGGCTTCGGCTTCAGCGAGCGGCCTCTCTCCCCGGGCTGGAATCCCGGGCGTACGGCCGGCGCCTGGGCCGACCTGATGACCCAGCTCGGCTACGAGCGGTTCGGGGCGCACGGCGGCGACTGGGGCGCCTTCGTCGGCACGGAACTGGCCCGTCTGGTCCCGGACCGGGTCGCCGGCCTGCACCTCACCATGCCGCTCGCCTCCCCGCTGCCGGAGGACCGCGAGACCGCCGACGCCGCCGAGCAGGCCATGATCGCCAAGCGCGACCAGTTCCTGCGCGGCGGCATGGTGCACGTGCTGGCGCAGAGCCTGCGCCCGCAGACCTTCGGCTACTCGTGGGTCGACTCGCCGGCCGGGCTGGCCGCCTGGCTCGGCGAGCATCTCGACGCCTTCGCCGACGACCGCGGCGTCCCCCTGGAACGCCAGGCCGACAACATCGCCCTCTACTGGTTCACCGCCACGGGGGCGTCGACCGCCCGCTGGTACTGGGAGTCCGGCCCGCGCTGGTCGCCGCGCAGCGCCGAGGAGCAGAACGCCCAGCCGGTGACCGTGCCGACGGCGTTCACCCTCTTCCCCGCCGAGCCGTTCCCCGTGGCCCGCCGCTGGGCCGAGCGCCGCTACCGGGACATCCGGTCGTGGCACGAGAGGGACAGCGGCGGGCACTATCCCGGCTGGGAGCGCCCCGGCGTGCTGGTCGCCGAGCTGCGGGAGGCGTTCCGGCACGCGCGCTGAATCTGGGCACCGGACGGGCAGTGGATGGGCTGTGGCCCGCCGCCGGGCCGCCCGACCATCGACGGCATGGACACACGGGTGTGCCGGGCGGTCGCCCACATGCGGGAGCGGCTGGGGCAGCGGCTCACGATCGCCGAGCTGGCGGGCGTCGCGCTGCTGAGCCCGTACCACTTCGTGCGGGTCTTCCGCCGCGAGGTCGGGCGGACCCCGCACCGGCACCTGACCCTGCTGCGGGTCCGCGAGGCGCAACGCCTGCTGGAGCAGGGACTGCCGGTCACGGCCGTGGCCGCCCACTGTGGCTTCTCCGGTACGCCCCACTTCTCAGCCGTCTTCCTGCGCCACACCGGACTGCGCCCGTCGCGCTGGCCCGCCCACGCGCTCAGCGGTGGAGAAGTGCCATGCGGCCGAAGTCCTCGTCGAGCTCGCGGATGAGGGCGAAGCCGGCGCCGGCGGCCTCGGCCACCAGCTCGGCCATCGGGCGGGCGAACGGCAGCCCCTGCGCCCGCGCCACCATGCGGCGCAGGGTGAAGGCGGCGAGCCCGGCCCGGCCGTCCGGGGGGAAGTCGAGTTGCTGCAGGAGCAGCAGGCCGCCGGCGTGCAGGCTGCGGTGGATCATGGCGAGGGTGGCCTCCCGGGCGGGCAGCGGAAAGAAGGGCTGCGCCCAGAAGGCGATGTCGTACGCGTCCGGCTCGTCGAAGTCCCGCGCGTCCTGCACCCGGATGTCGACGCGGTCCGTCACGCCCAGGGTGGCGGCCCGTTCGCGGGCGACGGCCGCCACCTCGGGCACCACCTCCAGGGTCGTGGCGCGCAGGTCCGGGAGCATGGTGGCGGCGGTGAGGACGAAGCCGCCGACGCCGCTGCCCACGTCGAGCATGCGGCCGGTCGCCATGGCGTCGGCGACCTCCGGGACGGCCTCGAAGATCTTGGTGACGACCGCGCGGGCGCCGTCGCCGGGGCGGAAGGCGTTGGCGCGGGCCACGGTGAGGGCGTCGGCGGGGGACTGTTCGACGACGCCGGTGCGGACGGCTGCCTCGGTCTGGCGGGCGAGCAGCCGGGCCTGCGCGATCCTCGCCGGCAGGTCGCCGGGGGCGTCGTCGGCGAGGGCGGCGGCGACGGCGGGGGTGAGCCGGAACCGGCCGTCGTCCACCTCCTCGGCCAGGTCGTGGGCGACGAGGGCGGTGAGCAGGTCGGCGGCCCGGTCCGGCGTCAGCCGCGCGTAGGCGGCCACGGCGGCGGCGTCCCGCTCCTGTCGCAGGAATACGGACAGCTCCTGTGCCGCGCTCAGCAGGGCCAGGGCCTGGGCGCCATGACCCCACCGGGCGAGCAGTTCTTCGATCCCCATGAATGCATACTGCATGTCACCATGGGCACCTGCCCAGCGGGGTCACAGGTCGCCCAGCAGCGCCCCGATGACCTCCATCAGCTGCGCGCGCAGCTGGTCGGCCGGCAGGTCCTGGTAGTGGTCCGACAGCATCACCAGGGGGCCGAAGATCGCGCCCAGGGCACTGCCGAGCCGGACCCTGACCCGCGGGTCGAGCGCGGGGTCGGCGAAGAGCGCCGAGAGCTTCGTGTTCTGCGCCGCCATCCGGGCGCCGAGCGCGGGGTCGTCGGCGAACAGCGCGTGGAAGACGTCCTCGTTGCGTTCCAGGACCACGAGCATCTGCCGGTGCCGCAGGGCGATGTCGATGATCTGCGGCAGGGCCCGCTGCCAGGCGCCCGGGTCGGTGCCGGCCACCACCAGCCGGTCGGACGCCTCGGTGAGGACGTCGAGGGCCCGGCCGACGACCGTACGGGCGATGTCGTCCTTGGCGTGGAAGTGGTGGTACACCGCCGCTTTGCTGACGCCCAGCCGCTCCGCGATGTGCCGCAGCGACGTGCCCTGATAGCCCTGGCGGGCGAACAGCTCGACGGCGACGTCCACGATGCGCTCCCGCATCGGCTCGGGGCGGGGGCTGGCGGCGGTCACCGCCACAGGGTATAACTTGCCGATCGACAAGCCGTACCTTGCCGATCGGCAAGGAGGCGCTCGACAACGAGGGTGAGGACCGATCGTGAAGAGTCGTCTGCTCGACCGTCTGCTGCTCGCCGCCCGGGTGGACGCGGTCGCACCGCTGGGCCCCCGGCTGCGGCTGATCACGCTGACCGGGCCCGATCTGGCGGGACTGGACTGGGTGCCCGGCCGGCACGTGCGGCTGCAGCTCGCCCCGGGGCCGGCCGCCGTCGACTGGCTGGTCGGCACGCTGCGCACGTACACGGTGTGGAGCTATGCGGACCGGACCATGGAGCTGGTCGTCTTCGACCACGGCAACGGCCCCGGCGCCGAGTGGGCCCGCACCGCCCGGCCGGGCGACGAGCTGATGCTGATGAGACCGCAGGGCACCTTCGTCACCGCCCCGGCGCCGTACCATCTCTTCGCCGGGGAGGAGACCGCGCAGGCCGCCTACGGTCCGATGCTGCGGGCGCTGCCGCCCGGCGCCCGGGTCTTCGGCCGGTTCGAGGTCGACTCCCCGGACGAGCGGCTGGACCTCCGGCCGGGCGGCGACCTGGAGTGGAGCTACCGCCGGGGCCGGTCCGCCGCCTCCTCCGAGACGCTGGTCGAGGCCGTCCGGGGGCTCGAGCTGCCCGCCGAGCCCGGCCGCGCCTACCTGGCCGGGGAGGCCCGGACGATCCAGCTGGTCCGCCGCCACCTGGTCGAGGAGCGCCACTGGCCGCGCCGCAACGTGATCACCAAGCCGTTCTGGACCCCCGGCCGCAAGGGGATGGACTGACTACCGCGGCGCGGGCCCCCGGTTCCACCACAGCGACAGCCCGGCGCCGCCGAAGACGAGCAGGACGCCGGCGAGGATGAACCAGACCGTGATCTCCTGGTCCTCCTTGTGCAGGCCGAACTCCTTGGGCAGGTCGCCCAGCACGTCGCCGAGCTGGTCCGCGTCCTCGGCCTTGAAGTAGCGGCCGCCCGTGGTGTCGGCGACCTGCGTCAGGGCCTCCTCGTCGATCTCCTGGATGCGGCCGCCGCCGAACCCGCCGCCCCCGAACCGCCCGCCGCCGAAGGTGTCGCTGCCGACCTGGTCGGCGCTGCACACCATCGGGGCCGGGTTGGTGGTGCCGAAGCCGATGGTGAACACCCGGACGCGCCGCGCGGCCGCCTGTTCCGCTGCCGTCGCGGGGTCCACGCCGGTGCTGTTGGCGCCGTCGGTCAGCACGACGATCGTGTCCGGCTCGTAGTCGCCGTCCGCGCCCGGCGGGACGTCGCCGAGGTCCACGCCGGTCGCCGCCACGTCGGGGTTGGTCTCCGCGATGGCGTCCAGCGAGGTGAGGATCGCCTGCCCGATGGCGGTGCCCCGGGCCGTCGTGAGGGTGTCGAGCGCGTCGAGCAGCTGGTCCTTGTCGGTCGTGGGGGAGACGAGCAGCCCCGCGATGCCGGAGAAGGCGACGAGCCCGATCTTCGTGCCGTCCTGCTGATTGCTGACGAAGTCGCGGGCCGCGTCGATCGCCACGGTCATGCGGTTCGGGGCGATGTCCGTCGTACACATGGAGCCGGACACGTCGATCGCGAGCAGGATCGACGTGTCGTTGGCCGGCACCGACACCGACGCCTGCGGGCGGCCCGCGGCGGCGGCCAGGGCGAGCAGGCCGGTCAGGAAGAGCCACACCGGGATGCGGCGGCGCCAGGCGGTCCGGCCCGGCAGCGCGGCGCGGATCAGGGCGACGCTGGGCACGATCACCGCGGCCCGCTTGCGGCGGCGGGCGAGCCACCATCGGGCCAGCAGCAGCACGGGTACGGCCAGCAGGGCGAGCAGCGCCCACGGCCAGCTGAACGACATCAGACGAACCTCCCGTGCCAGAACATGCCGAGCAGCCCGCCCGCGAAGAGCAGCAGCAGCCCCGCCGCGGCGATCGGACCGGTCAGCTCGAGCGGTTCCTTCTCGGTGGTCAGCCGCAGATCGATCGACTTGGTCGTGTCGTTGAGCGCCGCCGCGTCGCCCGCCGCGTGGTAGGCGCCCCCGCTGACCTGCGCGACCGCGCTCAGCAGCGACTCGTCGAGCGCCGTGTTCAGCTGGTAGCCGTCGACCTCGACCGTGGCGCCGCGGGCGGTGCCCACGCCGACGGTCTGGATCCGCACGCCGGCGGCTGCCGCCAGCTCGGCCGCGGCTTCCACGTCGGGCCCGCCGGTCTCCTGCCCGTCGGAGAAGACCACGATCGTCGCGGAGGGCCAGTAGCCCAGCGAAGGAGCGGCCGCGCCGTCCTGGGGCAGCGCGACCGGCTTGCCGACGACCGCGCCGAGCGCGACGAGGATCGCCTGCCCGAGCGACGTCCCGCCGCCGGGCTTGAGCCGGGCGATCGCCGCGCTCACCGCCTGCCGGTCGTCGGTCGGCGCCTGGGTGAGCAGCGCCTGGTCGCCGAAGGGCAGCACGCCGATGTCCACGCTGTCCGCCTGCGCCGCCACGAACTCGTTCGCCGCGGCCTGCGCGGCGCCCAGCCGGCTCGGCTGCACGTCGGTCGCGGACATGCTGTTCGACACGTCGAACGCGAGGACCACGGTCCCCGCGCGGTGCGGCACCGCCACGTCGGCCTGCGGGCGCGCCAGGCCGATGAGCAGCACCGGCAGGGCGACGAGCAGCAGCACGTACGGCAGATGGCGCCGCAGCACCGCCCGCCGCGAGCGGTCCGGGGTGAAGCCCGCGCCGGTCCAGGCCGCGGTCCGCCTGCGCTGCACCAGCACGTACGCCCCGGTGGCCGCCGCCGTGACGAGCACGGCGACCAGGAGGATCAGTGGCTGCTGGAAGCTCATCGGCGCACCCCCGAGCGGTGGACCATGGCGAGCAGCGCGCCGAGCAGGTCCTGGTCGGTGGTGACGTGGTGCGGGGCGACCCCGGCGCGGCGCATGCTCCCGGCCAGCTCCTCCTCGCGCGCCCCGACCTGCTCGGCGAGGCGGCCGCGCAGCAGCGGGTCACTGGTGTCGACGAGCACCTGCTCGCCGGTCTCCGCGTCCTGCACCAGGATCAGGCCCAAATCGGGCAGCTCGTGCTCGGCCGGATCGGTCACCCGGATCACGACGACCTCGTGCCGGTGGGCCAGCCGGGCGAGCGGGCGGTCCCAGCCCGGCTCGCCGATGAAGTCGCTCATGACGAAGATCAGGCTCCGCCGCCGTACGGTCGTCGCGGCGGCCAGATCGAGCATGGCGGCCAGATCGGTGCTGCCCTGCGCCGCCCCCGGTGCGCTCAGCAGTTCGCGGGTGATGCGCAACACCTGGTTGCGTCCCGTGCGCGGCGGGATGATCCGGTGCGCCGCGTTGTCGTACAGGATGGCACCGATCCGGTTGCCGCCCTGCGCGACCAGCCGGCCGAGGCTGACCGCGAGCTCGGTCGCGACGCCCTCCTTGCCCGGCTCCGCCCCGAACCTCATGGAGGCGGACCGGTCGATCACGAGCCAGGCCGTCAGCTCGCGGTCCTCGGTGTACTGGCGGACGAACGGCTCGTCCAGGCGCGCGGTCACGTTCCAGTCGATGTGCCGGACGTCGTCCTCCGGCGTGTAGGCGCGCAGGTCCGTGAAGTCGATGCCGGTCCCGTGCCACACCGTCCGGTAGGCGCCCTGCAGCCGGCCGTCGAGCCGGCGGCCCAGGCGCCACTCGAGGCGGCGCAGCAGCTTCTCGGGTGCTCCCGCCATGACTCAGCGGCCCCGCCCGGCGGGCTCGGGCGCCGCCACGTTCGCCACGATCTTCTGCAGGATCAGGTCGGGCGTGACGTCGTCGCTCAGCGCCTCGTAGCTGAGCACCAGCCGGTGGCGGAGCACGTCGAGGGCCAGGTCGTCGAGGTCCTCGGGCACGACGTACTCGCGGCCGCGCAGGTACGCGAGCGCCCGGCCGGCCTGCACGAGGCTGATCGAGGAGCGGGGGCTGGCGCCGAACTGCACGTAGCGGGCGAGGTCCGGCAGCCCCGCGCGGGCGGGGTCCCGGGTGGCGTGGGCGAGCAGGACGGCGTACTCGATCAGGGAGGGGTCGACGTAGACCTGGTCGGCCTGCTGCTGCAGGGTGACCAGCGTCTCGGGGTCGATGATCCGCTGGATCGCGGCGGCCGGGCCCAGCGAGCGCTCGACGACCACGAACTCCTCGGTCACCGTCGGGTAGCCGATGAGCACCTTCATCATGAACCGGTCGACCTGCGCCTCGGGCAGCGGATAGGTGCCCTCGTTCTCGATCGGGTTCTGCGTGGCGAGCACCAGGAACGGGTTCGGCACCTTGTGCGTCTCCCGGCCGATGGTCACCTGCCGCTCCTGCATGACCTCGAGCAGCGCGCTCTGCACCTTGGCGGGGGCGCGGTTGATCTCGTCGGCGAGCAGCAGGTTGGTGAAGACCGGGCCGAGCGAGACCTGGAACTCGCCGGTCGGCTGGTGGTAGACCCGGGTGCCCAGGATGTCGGCGGGCACCAGGTCGGGGGTGAACTGCACCCGGTGGAACTGCCCGCCCACGGCCTCGGCCAGGGACTTCACGGCGAGGGTCTTGGCCAGCCCGGGCACGCCCTCGACCAGGATGTGCCCGCGGGCGAGCAGCGCGACCATGAGCCGCTCGAGCAGGACGTCCTGGCCGACGATGGCCTTCTTGACCTCGTAGAGCACCTTCTCGATCGGGCCGGCTTCGCTCTGGGCGTACGTCATGCGGTTGTCCTTTGGTCTCAGAGAGGCGGAGTCTGTCCGTCGCCCTCGCCGCCACCGCCGAGCGCGGTGCCGATGGGGACGGCGAAGCCGATGCCGATGAAGGTGCCGGCGCTGGTCGGGTTGGCCAGGGAGACGACGATGCCCACGACGGCGCCCTGGTCGTTGATCAGCGGCCCGCCCGAGCTGCCCGGGTTGACCGCCGCGTCGAACTGGATGAGCCCCCGCGTGGCGCCCTCCTGGTCGGCGGCCAGGTCGCGGTCGACGCCCGAGACGACGCCGTCGCTGGTGCTCATGGTCAGGCCGAGCGGGTTGCCGATCGCGACGACCTTGTCGCCGACCTGCACGCCGCCGCCGAGCGTCGCCGGCACCAGCGTTTCGGGCCCCTTCTGCGGGTCGAGCACGGCGATGTCGTTGTCCGGGTCGCTGCTCGCCACGGTCGCGGGCGACGTGGTGCCGTCGGTGTAGGAGACCGTGATGGCCCGCGCGTCGGCGACCACGTGCAGCGCGGTGAGGATCGAGCCGTCCGCGTTGGCGATGACGCCGGTGCCGATGGCGGACTCGGTCATGCTGGTGGCGTTCGCCTTGGCACCCCGGGTCGTCTCGATCCGGACCACCGAGGGCAGCAGCGTCTGGTAGACCTCGCCCGTGCTCAGCGGCCCCTGCGACGCGGAGGGGGACGGCCGGGCTGCCTGCTGCGGGGTGGCCTGCTCGCCGCCGCCGCGGGTGAACACGACGACGGTCAGGATCAGCGCCCAGGCCGCGACCAGCCCGATGCCGACGCGGCGCCGCAGCCGGGGAGTGTTCCACTCCCGCCGCCGGGGTTTGTCCGGTTCGGGCTCCGGACCGCTCCGCAGCACCGTCATCTCGGGACGCTCCATCACTTGAGCCTAGAAGCGTTACCTCAAAATTGACCGAAAGAAGATCATGCTATTTCGGTGACCACGTGATCACTTGCCGTTCGATAGGCTGCGATCCATGCATGTCGCTGTGGTCGGCGCGGGGCCGACCGGTCTCTACACGGCCATGGTGCTCGCCCGCCGGGGTCATCGCGTCACCGTCGTCGACCGCGACCCGGGCCCGGCCCCCGACGGCACCTGGGACCGGCGGGGCGTCATGCAGTTTCGCCACCCCCACGGGCTGCGGCAACAGGTCGCGGACGCGCTCGAGGCCGAGCTGCCCGACGTCAAGGACGCCCTGCTGGCGGCCGGGGCGTCGCTCACCATGCGGGGCTCGCAGGCCGTCGGGCTGACCTGCGGACGGCCGCTGTTCGAGCGGGTGCTGCGGGCGGCGGCCGTACGCGAGAAGGGCGTCACCCTCGTCACCGGTCACGCCGACGATGTCCTGCCCGCCGCCGGCCGCGCGGCGGGCCTGTACGTCGACGGCGCCCCCCTCGCCGCCGACCTGGTCGTCAACGCGTCCGGCCGGGCGGGGCGCTTCGCGGACACCCTGCGCGCCCCCCTCACCGAGAGCGACTGCGGAGTCGCCTACGTCGCCCGGGAGTACCAGCTGCTGCCGGGCGCCGCGCCGGGGCCCACCAGCGCGGCGGTCGGGCTCATCTCGCGCTTCGACGGCTACATCGGCGTGGTGTTCCTGCAGGACAACCGCACTGTGTCGGTCACCTTCACACACCTCACCACGGACACCGGGCTCGCCGCGGTCCGGCACCCCGCCGCGTACGAGGCCGTGGTGCGCGCCATCCCGGGACTCGCCGAATGGACCGACCCGGCCCGCACCCGCCCGATCTCGCGCGTGCTGCCCGGGGTGCGCCTGCGGAACACGTACCAGGGGCAGCTCGACCCGGACGGCCGCGTGGCCCTGCCCGGCCTGATCCACGCCGGCGACGCGGTCTGCACCACGAACCCGACCGCCGGCCGCGGCATCGCCACCTCGCTGCAGCAGGCCCGCCGGCTCGTCGAACTGCTCACCGAACACCCGGCCGACCTGGTCTCCCTGAGCCTCGCCTTCGACGACTGGTGCACCCGCCGGATCCGCCCGTGGTTCGACGACCACCGGGCGTGGGACCCCGACGCCGTACGCCAGCTGGCCGGCCACGACATCGACCTGTCGCGCCCCCTCACCTCGGGCCACATCGCCGCCGCGGCCGACGCCGACAAGTCCCTGCTGCCCCTGGTCCTGCCCTTCCTGTCGATGACCGGCCTGCCGTCGTCGCTGGCCGCCGCCGAGCCCCGCGCCCGCGAGCTCTACGAGTCCGGCTGGCGCCCGGCCCCCGTCCCCGGCCCCTCCCGCGACGACCTCCTGGCCCTCCTGGGCCGGGTGCACGCGGCGACATGACCGCCGGACGGCCGCGCGGTCGTGCGACGAGCCGCTGTCACCAGGCGACCGTGCCCAGGCGCAGGTGGCCGAACCCGTTCAGGTCGTCGCCGCTGAGCCAGGAGAACCACAGGGCGCCGCCCGGCGACAGCTCGGGGTGGCCCGCGATGGCGTAACAGCCCTGCGGCGGCGGGCATCCCTCCGGCACCTGCGCCGCCGGGCCGGGCGTCCACGGGCCGGCCGGGGTCGTGGCGCTCAGGATCCGGAAGTCGCCGCTGCCGTAGGCCGTCTGGACGATCATGCCGATCCGGCCCCCGTAGTCCGCCACGTGCAGCGACCCGGCGAAGGGCAGCCCGGCGACGTCCCGCGCCGCCGACCAGTCGGCCGTCCACGCCGTCCCGTTCCACCAGCGGTAGGCCGGCGCGGAGCTCCAGCTGCCGGCGGGAACGCGGGCCACCAGCACGCGGGTGGCATCGTAGGCGTACAGGTAGAGGTAGCCGTCGGAGCCGTACACCGGCGATCCGAGCCGCTGCGCCGTGGGCAACCCGGTCTGCGCCGAGGCGGCCGCGAACGGGGTGGCGGTCCGCGTGAACCGGTTCGTCGCGGGGTCGTAGACGGCCAGGCTCAGGCGCACCGCCGGCAATTGCCCGGTGACGCAGGTTTCCGCGTACGTGATCAGCAGCGTCGGCGTCCCCGGCACAGCGACCACCCCCGACGGCCACGACGCGGGGTAGCCTCCGCCGGAGCCGAGGTTCACGGGAGTGGGCAGGAACGGGGCCGGAGCGGTCTGCCCCGGCGCGGGTGCCGCCGGGGGAGTGGGCAGCTCCCGCAGCGCGGCCGGCGTCTGCCCCTGGGTGTACGGCCCGGCGGCCGCCGTGGTCCCGGCGATGAACGCGGGCCCGTTCCTCTGCCTTGCTGCCCGGCGCAGGTCCCCGGCTGCGGCACGTTCCGGTCGCCGTGACCTCAGCCGGCGCGACCGACCACCCGCCACACCCCGCCAGCGTCCGGCCATTGTGGAGCCGGGCCGGCGGGAGTGACAGCCGTCGTGCCGATCGTGCCAGGACTGGGGCCGTGGTGTCGGGAGCGGTTCTCAGGCGAGCGGCAGGACGACGCAGCGGCGGCAGCGGGCCTCGTACGTGTAGGTGCCGTCGTCCGGGAGCGCGGTCGACGGCGCCAGTTCGCGGATGAAGGGTTCGCCGTGCTCCAGGACCTGGGTGTGGGTCGCGTCGAGGGAGCGGCAGACGTCGCAGACCGCGCGGCGGTGGATGACCTTCTCGGGCGCCAGTTCCAGCAGCGCGCGGACCGGGGCGAAGAGCTTGCCGCGGTGGTCCAGGTCGATGCCGGCGACGACCACCTTGACGCCGCGGCGCACCGCCTCGCCGAGCACGGCGATGTCCTCGACCGTGAACATGTGCACCTCGTCGACGCCGATCACCTCCAGGCCGGCGTCGGCGGCGCCGGCGAGCGTGGTCGCCTTGACCGTCTGCAGGCTGCCGCCGGAGCGGGAGGTGACCGCGGTGTCGCGCCCGTGGCGGGCCGACTGGTAGACGCGGTGCGGGACGCCGGCGTGCTGCAGCGGGGACAGCAGGCTGATCATCTCCAGCGACTTGCCGCCCTTCATCGGGCCGAGGATCACGGTCAAATCCATGCCGCAGACCGTGCCATCGCGGCTCCGGCATGCCGCGGGCGGCCGTCGCTCTGGAGACGATCACCACAGCTCCCTATGGTGAGGGGATGGATCGTCCTGAATGGGTTCCCGCCGAGGTGGACATGGCTGTGCCGAACGCCGCGCGCGTCTACGACGCGGCCCTGGGCGGCACGCACCACCTGCCGGTCGACGAGGAGATGCTGCGCGAGGCCGAGAAGCTGTTCCCGAACGTCTCGGAGCTCGCCCACGCCAACCGCGCGTACCTGGGCCGGGCCGTGCGTTTCCTCGCCGCTCGCGGCATCCGGCAGTTCCTGGACATCGGCTCCGGCATCCCGTCGGTCGGCAACGTGCACGAGATCGTGCCGGACCTGCGCGTCGCCTACGTCGATCTCGATCCGGTCGCCGTCCTGCACGGGCAGCGGCTGCTCGCGGACGATCCGGCGGCGGTGTTCGTCCGGGGCGACCTGCGCCGGCCGGACGAGATCCTCGACGATCCGGACGTCCGCCGGGTGATCGACTTCGCCGAGCCGGTCGGCCTGCTGCTCGTCGCCGTGCTGCACTTCGTCCCGGACGCCGACGACCCGGGCGCGCTCGTGGCCCGCCTGCGGGACCGGCTGGCGCCCGGCAGCCACGTCGCGATCTCGCACGGCACGCTGCTGGAGGACGCGACCGAGGCGATCCAGGGCGTGGGCGACCTTTACCGCCGGACGCCGCTGCCGTTCTTCGTCCGCAGCCCGCAGCAGGTCGCCGACCTGCTCGACGGCTGGGACCCGCTGCTGCCCGGCGTCGTGCCGATCAGCGACTGGCATCCCGAGCTCGACGACGAGGTCGTCCCCTGCCCGATGATCCTGGGAGCCGTGGCCCGCCGATGAGGAGCGCTCAGTGGTACGCGGGCGACCTGCGCAACAGCTACATCCACCGCGCCTGGATGCGCCGCGGCCTGCCCGCCGACGCCTTCGACGGCCGCCCGCACATCGCGATCGCCAACACCGCCTCGGATCTCACCCCGTGCAACGCCCATCTCGACGAGGTGTCCCGCAGCGTCGCCGACGGCATCACCCGGGCCGGCGGCATCGCTCTCAACCTGCCGGTGGTGTCGCTCGGCGAGACCCAGGTGCGCCCCACCGCGATGCTGTGGCGCAACATGGCCGCGATGGCGATCGAGGAGATGCTGCGCGCCAACCCGATCGACGGCGTCGTCCTGCTCGGCGGCTGCGACAAGACGATCCCCGCGCTGCTCATGGGCGCCGCGTCGGTCGACCTGCCCGCGGTGGTCGTGCCCGGCGGGCCGATGCTGACCGGCACCTTCCGCGGCGTGCCCCTCGGCTGCGGCACCGACGTCTGGAAGCTCTCCGAGGAGGTGCGCGCCGGCACCCTGAGCGCGGCCGAGTTCCAGCGCTCCGAGTCCTCGATGATCAGGAGCAAGGGCCATTGCAACACCATGGGTACGGCCTCCACGATGGGCCTGCTCGCGGAGGTCCTCGGCATGACGCTGCCCGGGGTCGCGGGCACCCCGGCCCCGGACAGCCGGCTGCTGGAGGCCGCGCACGCCACCGGTGTCCTCGCGGTCGAACTGGTGGAGAAGGAGGTCCGGCCGAGCCGGGTCCTGTCCCGTGGCTCGTTCCTCAACGCGATCGTCGCCCTCGCCGCCCTGGGCGGATCCACCAACGCCGTCGTCCACCTGCTCGCGATCGCCGGCCGTCTCGGCATCGACCTGACGCAGGACGACTTCGACCGCGCCGGCGCCGGCGTGCCCCTGCTCGTGGACCTGCTCCCGGCGGGCCGCTTCCTGATGGACGACTTCTACCGCGCCGGCGGCCTGCACGCCGTCCTCGCCGAGATCCGTGACCTGCTGGACCCCACCGCGCTGACCGTCACCGGCCGCCCGCTGATCGAGCACCTCGGCGACGCCCGCGTCCACGACCGCGAGGTGATCCGCCCTCGCGCCGAGCCGCTGCAACCGCACGCCGGCATCGCCGTCCTCTACGGCAACCTCGCCCCCTCCGGTGCCGTCATCAAGCCGGCCGCCGCGTCTCCCCGGCTGCTCAGCCACCGCGGTCCGGCCGTCGTCTTCGACTCCGTCGAGGACCTGCACGCCCGCCTCGACGACCCGGACCTGCCGGTCACCGCCGACTCGGTGCTGATCCTGCGCGGCTGCGGCCCGCGCGGCTACCCGGGCATGCCCGAGGTCGCCAACCTGCCGCTGCCCGCCAAGCTGCTGGCGCTGGGCGTCCGCGACATGGTCCGCATCTGCGACGGGCGGATGAGCGGCACCGCGTACGGCACGGTGGTCCTGCACGTCGCCCCGGAGGCCGCCGCCGGTGGCCCCCTCGCCAAGGTCCGCACGGGCGACTACATCACCCTGGACGTCGCCAACCGCCGCCTCGACGTGGACGATCCCGGCTTCCTCGACCGCGAGCCGGCGCCCGAGGCCGTGCGGGCCTTCGCCGCCCCGGTCCGCGGCTGGGAGCGCCTCTACGTCGACACCGTCACCCAGGCCGACACCGGCGCCGACCTCGACTTTCTCCGCGGTGCCACCGGCTCCGAGGTGCCCCGCGAATCCCACTGAGGCATGGGCCCGGCGCCGTGCGGTGCCCTGCCCCATTTCCCGGTCAACGGCCGGCCGGCCGTCGGCGGCGCGCCCGGTGCCGCCGCCCGTCCGGGGCGGCGGCACGGGGACACGGGGTCAGGACGCCGGGTGGGAGATGATCTCGAGCTGGGGTGCGGGGTCGGTGGCGGTCTGGGCGATGACGAACAGGCGTTTCCGGTCACCGGACCAGGCGACCCCGCGCGGGGCCACCAGGTCGCCGGAGTCCAGGTCGAACGCGTTGACCGGGACCGATCCGCCGTCCTCGTAGACGAAGACGTCGTCCGCTCCGCCGGTGGTGCGGCCGATGGCCAGGAAGGCGTTGTCGGGTGAGACGGCCACCGCGTCGGGCCGGAAGCCGGTCGGGTACGCGCCGCGGCGGGACAGGTCGCCAGGAGCGAATGCCTCGGCGTGGTCACGGGAGCCCGACGCCGTGTAGAACGTCGCCGCGTCGGGGGCCACGCTGATGTCGGCGAGGCCGGCGCCGACCACGTCACCGGTGGCTCCGGCGCTCAGCGCTCCGCCGGACACGGTGAACACCCGGACGGTGGACAGGCTGAGCGACAGCTGACCCGCCACCAGAGGACCTGCGTCGGCGGTGACGGAGGCGAGCAACGGTGCCCGCTGGAAGAGGGCGTCACCCTGCTGGTCGAGGGTGACGGCCGGTGGGGTCAGCGCCGTGTCGAGTTTGCCGATCTTGCCCGTCCAGTCGCTGTCGCAGCCGTAGCCGAACCAGATCACCGAGCCCGTACGGGCCAGGTGCGTCGGGCACAACTGCGAGCCGACCGGGAACCGGGCGGTCTCGGCGAGCGTCGTCGTGTCGATGACCGAGATGGCGTCGCCGGAGGCCAGCGCGACGTACAGGCTCTTGCTGTCGGCGGACAGCGCCAGGCCGGTGGCGCCGGACTGACCGTTGATGCTCTTCTTCACCTTGCCGGAGAAGTCGGTGACCACGACGCCGTTGGTGGTCGGGCCGCCGCTGACGAACACCCGCTGGTGGACGTCGTCGACCGCGATGTCGCCGTAGTTGGGCAGCGGCAGGCTGCCGGACGCGGCCCGGGCGGGCGACGGCGCGGTCAGCACCGCCGTGGCCGCGGCCGCGCCGGCGATGCCGGCCAGCACCCTCCTGGTGATCCTGTGCATTGCTTCCCCCTCAGTCGGTATCGAGTACGACCGTCACGTGGCCGGCGAACGACCACGGTTCGACGAAGATCTGCACCGGTACGGGGCCCGGGCCCGCCCCCACCACGATGCGGCTCGTGTCCTCGGCGTCGGCGACGCTGAGCCGCCCGTAGGCGATCCGCACGTGGCCGTCGAAACACCGCTGACCGATGACCGGTGCGTCGGTGCCGTTCCAGATGTCCACGGTGACCGGGCCGACGACCGCGTTGCGCACCTTGACCATCACGGTGCCCGGCGACGCCGAGACGATTGCCGACGGATCCCCGTCCTCCCACAGCGGGGCGGGATCCGATCCGTCGTGGTCGCTGATCACCACGATGCCGTGCGGATAGCCGATCGTGAAGCTCGCAAGTTTTCTGGCCATGGTCAGCATTGTCGCGGCCCCTCACCGTCTCGGGACGTACAGGCCGGAGGGCAACCGCCGCATGCCCGGCGCGCGGCCCTGCACGACCTGGCTCGCGACGCCGCCCTGGCTGGCGCGGCAGGCGTCACAGTGCGGGAACAGCCGTTGCGGTGTGCCGGGCCGGACCAGCGACGTCACCGGCATGTGGTCGCCGATCCAGTTGCCGTTCGGCAGACCGGAGACCCGGGCGCCGCAGTGGTGGCAGCCGAACAGGTCGCCCAGCACGTTGATGACCCGCTGCTCGGCGTCGGTGACCTGACCGAACCGGGACGCCGGCACGGAGGCCTGGGCGAACGGGCCGGGCGACAACAGCTCGCACTTGCGCGCCGGGTTGGCGTTGTGGACCAGCACCGGTGTGTCCCCGGCCAGCACGTAGTACGTGTGCAGGCCGTCGACCGTGAGGTTGTGCACCCGCTGCGGTGCCGTCCACTCGCGGATCGACACCACCCGGGCCATGTCGCCGCGGCCGGTGCGCGTCCAGTCGCCGCGGGCCAGGTCGCCGGCGTCGACCCAGCGGCCCTGGTCGTCCACCCAGAACGGGTGGCCGGCGGTGGCGATCACCGTGGCGACGGCGGGGCCGCGCGCACCGTCGGTGTCGATGGCGACCTCGACGAGCTTCTTGACGCCCTGTCCGGTGATGGTGGCGGTGACCGCCCGGGCCTCGGTGCGCCCGGTCACCGGGTCGGTGGACAGCACCTTGTCGCCGGTGCGGATCTGCTCGATGGGCTTGCTGGTGCCGTCGGCCAGCACCACCGCCGTGCCGGGGGCGAAGCTGTTCGGCAGCGGGCAGCTGGCGCCACCGGCCGCGTCGGGGGCCTTCGGGGCTTCCGGCGCCTTCGGCGGAGCGGCCGGTGCCGCGGGCTGTTTCGGGGCGGGTGGGGCGCCGCCGGTCTTCGCCGGTGGGGCACCCCCGGCCGGGGCGCCGCCGGCCGGCTTGCCGGGCGCTGCCGGCACGTCCGGGCCGGTCTTCGCGGGCGGCGGCGCGACGTCCGGTGCCTTGCGCCCGGCGGTCGCCACGTCGTCGACGGCTTTCGTGCCGGTCTGCACCGCGTCGATGCCCTTGGCGGCGTACTTGCCGGCCTTGACCGCCGTCGCGCCATAGCCGACCAGCGGGATCGCGGACGAGAACGACAGGGCGGCGTCGACGTAGTTCCCCTCGGCGGCGTACCAGGCGCCGTTGGCCAGGTCGGCGACCTCTCCGACGACCGGGACCAGGCCGACCACGTCCAGGGCGCCGTGCCCGATGTCGCTCCACGACGGCCAGTGCCCGTCGAGGTCGATCATCGAGATCGGGTTGCCGCCGCCGAACGAATAGCGGTTCATCGTGTACGGGTTGGTGCTGAGGCTCAGATCCGCGAGCGCGCCGTTGTAGAGGTCGAGCGTGAGGAACCTGTTCTGCGCCGGGCTGTAGTCGCGGAAGCCCATGTCGTAGGTGCCCGACGCCGGGTCGAGGCGCTTGGTGTTGAACCGGTAGACGTTGTCCGGCTCGGCGTCCGGGTTGGCCGGGTCGGGCTTGTCGACGCCGGTGAACGAGGCGGTGTCGTCGCTGCCGTACGCCGTGTAGCCGTACGTGGAACGGTTGTCGCCGTCCTCGTCGGTGAGGCTCTCGACGTCGGACTTGGTGTTGTAGCCGTAGTAGGACTGCTCCCGCTCGCCGGTGGCCGGGGTGCTGATCTGGCTGAGCAGCTCGCCGAGCGGGGAGTACTGGTAGGACTTGCGCACGTCGCCGTCGACGCGCTCGGTGAGCACCTGCTCGGACAGGCCGAGATAGTCGAGCTGCGTGGTCTTCGCGTCGCCGCTGCCGGCCTTCGAGGTGCGGGTGACCGTACGGTCGAGCGGGTCGTACGCGTACCTGGTGGTGACCGCGGCCGCGCCGGTGCCCTGGCGGTGCTCGGACACGCGGTCGAAGCCGTCGTAGACGTGGCGTTCGGTCTGCTCGCCGCCGCTGCTCACCTTGCTGAGCCGGCCGAACGGGTCGTAGGCGTACTGGAACGTCTCGCCGTCGGCGGTGGAGGAGGCCAGCCGGTTGCGGTCGTACCGGAAGGTCGAGGTCTTGTCCTCCACGACCTGGCGGATCACGTTGCTGTTCGCGTCGTGCTCGTACGTCTCGGCCGACGCGTCGTTGCCGGTCTTGGTGACCTTGCGGATCCGGTCGCGCGGGTCGTAGTCGTAGGTGAAGACGTTGTCGAGGAACGCCGACTTGTTGTCGGCGTTCTGCACGTGGGCGGTGTCCCTGGTCTTGTGCGAGTTGGCGTTGTATTCCAGCTCGTGCTGGTTGACCACGGTGCCGCCGGACTTCTTCTCCACCTGGGTGCGCAGCAGCCCGTCGGCGTAGTAGGTGAAGTCGACCGTGTTGCCGTTCGGCTTGACCTGCCGGCGGATGTGCCCGCGCGCGGTGTAGTCGAACGTGCTCGTCCGCGCGTCGCCGCCGTCGGCCGCCGCGTTGACCACCTTGGTGACCAGGTCGCGCGGATCGTCGTAGGCGAAGGTCGCCCGCTGGTCGTCGTGGCGCCAGTCGAGGAGGTTGCCGTTCGGGTCGTAGCTGTAGCGCGTCGTGTTGCGCACGGTGCCGCCGTCGCGCTCCTCGACGCTGGTGGCCCGGTTCAGCTCGTCGTAGGCCACGGCGTACCGGTCGACACGGGCGCCGGAGCTGGTGTCGAGCAGCGCGGTGAGGTTGCCGTTCGGGTCGTACTCGTGGGTGAACGTCTTCTTCTCGGTGTCCGCCTCGCCGCTGTTGTCGCGGATCAGGCGCACCGCGTCGGCCACCACCGGACCGTCGGCCTGGGCGCTCAGCGTGATCGTGCGGCGGTTGTCCTCGGTGAACGCGTAGCGACCCAGGCTCACCCAGGCGCCGCCGTGCTGCGACTGGTCGACAGTGCGTTCGGTGCTGCCGCCGTTGTGTTCGACGGTGTACTTCGCGTCGGTGGCCGTGCCGCGCGGCGATCGTACGAAGACCTCGTAGGTGCCGTCGGCCGGAATGTCGGCCTTCCAGCTGTAGGACTGGGCGCCCGCGGCCGCGACCCGGTAGTCGAAGCCCTCGTAGCCGGTGTCGGACGTGAGCGTGTCCCAGGCCCCGGCGGCTTCGGTGTCGTTCGGGTCGGAGTTGTCGACGAGCACGGCGTGCTGCCCGACCGGGATGCCGTCGTCGGACCGCGACCGCACCTTGCCGTCCGGGAAATAGTCCCAGGTCATCGTGCGGGTGGACGCGCCGCCCGCACTGATGAGCGTGCGGTTGGTCTGCTCGCCGACCGCGTTGTAGTCGTAGTTGGCGGTGATGCCGAACGGGTCGGTGCTGCGCCGCAGCCAGCCGTTGTCGTAGTACGCGTTGCGGGTGACGGTGCGCACCGACTGGCCGTCCGAGGGCGGGTTGCTGACCTCGGTGAGCTGCCCGATCTCGTCGTAGCCGTAGAAGATCTTGTCCGGGGTGCCCACCCCGGTATCGCCGGTGTCGAACGGCAGATGCTCCTCGACCAGCCGGTTCACCGCGTCGTACACGTACGACTGGGCGAAGTCGTGCGGGTCGTCGGTGGTCTCCACCCCGCGCGGGGTCTCCGTGCGGATCGGGTTGCCGACCTGGTCGTAGAGGTAGCGGGTGGTGAAGACCCGGCCGCCGGCGTGCACGGAACGCACCTCGGACTGCATGCCGCGCTCGTCCAGGACGACGGTGCTGGTGTTGTTCTCCTCGTCGGTGGTCGACACGACCAGCCCGTCGTTGTCGTACGCGGTTCGGGCGGTGTGCCCGGCCGCGTCCGTGACGGCGGTGACCCGGCGGTTGAGATCGTAGGTGTAGCGGCTGGTCACGTCGTCCGGGTCCGCCGTGGCGTTGCGCTTCGGGTCGGTCACCGTCAGCAGGTTTCCGACCCGGTCGTAGGTGGCCGTGCTGCGCCCGCCGTCGGCGTCGACGGACTCGATGAGCTGGTCGACCTCGTCGTAGCGGTACGTGGTGACGAAGTCGTTGTCGTCGCCGGTGGTGAGCGTGCCCTTGGCCTCGGTCTGGCGGATCAGGTTGCCGACCGGGTCGTACACCGACGTGCTGGTCTTGGCCGGCCCGCCGGGGGTGTCCTTCGGCGCGGACACCGACACGACCTGGTCACGCTCGTCGTACCTGGCGGTCGTCACCGCGCCGTTCGCGCTGGTCAGCTGGATGATGTTGTCGTTGGCGTCGTACTTCGGCCCGGGCGTCACGATGACCTGCCCGGCGGCCTGGTCCTTCGGGACCCGGGTCAGCAGCGGCCGCTTGAAGATGTCGTACGTGAACGTCCGCGTGATCCGGCGGGCGTCGACAGTGGACGTGGTGTTGCCGGCCGCGTCATAGGTGAAGAAGCTCGCGCATCCCAGCGCGTCGGTGATGCGCCGCGGGTAGCCGTTGGCGTCGTAGTCGGCGTACTCGGTGGTGTGCCCGTTGGCATCGGTCGTGCGGACCAGATGGCCGAGTTCGTCGTACGCGTACCGGCTGGTGAAGTCGCCGTCCTGCGCGGTCGCCGTGCCCTTCGGGTCGGTCACCGCGACCAGGTTGCCGCGGTCGTCGTGGACGAACTGCCAGCGGCGGCCCGCCGGCGACACCTTGCCGGTCAGGTCGGCGACGAAGCCGTTCAGCTCGGTGCGGTATTCCAGCCGGGCCGGCGGCAGGTCGCGCGCGTTCGCCTCGGCGTCGCGGATCTCCAGCGGGTATCCGGTCTTCGGGTCGTAGACCCAGGTGGACAGCGCCTGATTGTCCTCGCGCAGCCGTACGACGTTGTTGTCGGCGTCCCACACCATCTCGGTGGTCTCGCCCTTGGCGTTGACGAGCTTGTCGGCACGGCCGAAGCCGTCGAGGCCCGAGGTGGTGGCATGGCCGTTCGCGTCGGTCACCACGGTGGTGACGCGCGAGCCCGCGGCGCCGTCCGCGTCGGCGTACGCGAAGGTGGTGCCGCGGTCGAGCCGGTCGCCGAACCGCTCGACGCGCCAGCGGTGGAACTCGTCGGATGTCGCGCCGTGGTAGCGGACGTTGCTCGCGTTGCCGTTCGGGTCGACGACGCGAACCAGCTTGGTGTTGCGCTCGCCCTGCGTGGCGTCGTAGAAGAAGCCGAACGCCTTGGGCTCGTTCGAGCCCGCGCCGTCGATGACCTCGGCGAGCTGGCCCTCGGTGGTGTAGGTGAACGTGATCGTCCGCCCGGAGACATCGGTGACGCTGCGCAACTGGTAGGTGATGGCGGCGTTGGCCAGGCTGGTGGCGGACTTCTTGACGGTGCCGTCGAAGTAGGAGTAGCTGTCACCCGGCTGGTAGTAGTCGAGAGTCAGCGTGCGCCGGCCGGTGGCGTCGGTCAGGTGGGTCAGCACAGCGGTGGTGCGGTTGTTGATGACACCCTGCACGTAGTGGAACGTCAGTTCGTTGCCGTTGCGGTCGACGCTCACGCTCTGCTGGCCACGCGCGTCGAAGAACATCGTCGTGCGGTCCGGCGACGTGATGGACCAGCGCCGCGCGTCGTCGGTGCCGGTGGTGCGCTGCAGCAGCAGGTTGACCCCGGCCGGGCTGTCGTAGCCGCCGGCCGCGTTGCGCTCGAAGATGTGCCCGGTGCCGTCGCCGTCGACGAGCGTCACCTGCGCCGGCTTGTCGCCGGGCCCGTCGAACTGCAGCGGCGACCCCAGCCGGTGCAGCGTCGAGGTGGACAGCGACCAGCCGTAGCCGAGGTAGGAGTTGGAGCTGTCCTGGCTGTTGTAGGCCAGCCGGACGAACGTGGCCAGGCCGCGGCTGGGGTTCGAGATCGGGGCGTAGTCGAACACGGCGTTGCCGGAGAACTGGTTGACCAGCAGCTGCGAGCCGGCGCCGGTGCCCCCGCCGGCGTAGTGGTAGAAGTTCTCCAGGCCGAGCTGGTCGGAGGTGGGGTGTTCCACGGTGACCGGCTGCTCGAGGAACGGTACGCCGGCGGTGTCGGAGAGCCACGTGCGCGCGATCCGGTCACGCAGGTCCCAGCGCAGCAGGAACTGTTCCCGGCTGTTGCCGATGTCGGCGCGCTCCGGCGCCTTCACCCGCGCGTCGACAGTGACGCTCGCGCCGGGGGCGAGGTCGGCGGGCAGGGCCGTCTCGAGCCGGTTGCCGTTCTCGGTGGCGTCCTTGCCGTCGGCCAGCGCCCACCGGTACGACAGGACGTACGTCGCCGCGGGCAGCACCTGCGCCGTCGGGTTGACCACGGTCACCCGGACCAGGTATTCGTCGCCGGGGATCATGCGGCGCGGCGCGTCGGGCGCGGAGTAGGCCGGGGCGGTAGCCGCCGTCGCGGCCACCCGCAGGGCCCGGGCCGCCGGTGCCTGCCGGAGCACGGCGGCGACCGGGGTGGTGCCCGGTGCACAGGATGCCGCGGCGGGCCGGACATCGCCGGCCGGTGCCCGGGCCGGCGCCGCGGGTGCGGCCGAGACCGCGCGCGGGTGCGAGCCGAGCGCGGCGACCGTCACGGGTATGGTGGCGAACGCTATGATCTTTCGATAGAGCCCCACGTCATTCGTACCTTTCTGTCGACGCGCCACAGTGCCGCGTCACCGCCGGCGATAAATTGCCGTGGGCGCGCGCGTCAATGGCGCCGACGTGATAATCGGCGAATGAGGAAACGTTTATCCACACGCATTCCTGGAGCGGATGCGTGCGTGGCCGAGCGTCCTGAGCCTCGCGAGCCGCGAGCTGCCGGCTGCTGATCAGCCGGTGCAGACCTCCCCGTGATCCCCCGTCGAGCCGCGCCCCCGCGCGGCAAGCTTGGACATTAACGGGGCCTCAACGCATTGAACTCTATGAGTGCAGAGGTATTCACCATGTGAAGAGGGTCTTGTGATTCGGGGCGACAAAAGTTCGTGCAGCATGCAGGCCTTCGACGGCCATCAAAAAAGACGACCCGGCAGCCGCCGGGTCGTCTTTATGTCATAAAGGCGCAATCAGCGCAGGCGCGCCTCGATGGCCTCGATGATCTTCGGCCGGAGCTCGGCGGCACTGATCACCGCGTCGACCGAGCCGACCTCGACCGCGCGCTGGATGTTGTGAATGCGGTCGAACTCGGCGGCGACCTCACCCAGCTTCTCGGCGCGCACCGAGCCGCGCAGCTCGTCCAGCTCCGCGGAGAGCCCGGCCTTCTCGGTGCCGGTCGCCGCGGCCACACGCGCCTCCAGCTCCCGGATCCGCGGGTCCGCCGCCGTCCGGGCCTTGACGTCGCCGGAGAAGACGACCGCCGCGGCCGGGGCGCCGCCCAGCACCGAGGCGAAGGAGCCCTCCAGCGCCAGCACTGTCATGGCCGGGTTGAGCGCCTTGGAGAAGACGACGAACGCGCCGCCGTGGTAGCGCGAGATCACGCAGAAGACGATCGGGCCGCGGAAGTTGACGATCGCCCGGCCGATCTCGGCGCCGTACTCCAGCTGCAGCTTGCGCATCGACTCGGGGGAGCCGTCGAAGCCGGAGAGGTTGGCCAGCACGACCAGCGGGCGGTTGCCCGAGGCCGCGTTGATGGCGCGGGCGGCCTTCTTCGACGAGCGGGGGAAGAGCGTGCCCGCCGTGTACGTGTCCGGGCCGTCGGTGGGCGGGAACCCGCGCCGCGGCACCGACCGCGACTCGATGCCCAGCAGCGTGACCGGGATGCCGCCGAGGTGCACGTCCTGCACCGCCGCCGTCTCCGCGTCCGCCATGCCCGCCCAGCGCTCCAGCACCGGGAAGTCCTGGTCGGACACGGCCCGCATGACCGTCCGGATGTCGAACGGCTTCTTCCGGTCGGGGTTGTGCGCCGCCGAGAAGATCTGCCCGACCGTGGTGAAGTCCCCGGTCGCGTGCGGGAAGTCCGAGATGTCCCGGTCGACCGGGTCGGACGTGGTCGTGCGCCGCGGACCGGACTCGCCCGGGACCACGTACGAGTGCTCGTAGTAGGCCATGAGCACGTCGCGCGCCGCCGGCAGCGTGGGCGCCCAGTACTGCGCCTGCCCGTTCGGCCCCATCACCCGGTCGTAGCCGCCGATGCCGAAGTTGTCCTCGGCCGACACGCCGCCGGAGAAGTCGAGCGACTGCTTGCCCGTCAGCACCATCGCCGAGTCGGGCGTCATGACCAGGATGCCCTTGGTGTGCATGAGCATCGTGGCCTCGGCGTTCCAGTAGGGCTGGGCGCCCACGTTGATGCCCGCGACCACGATGTTGATCTCGCCGCCGTCCTGGGTGAACTCGACGATCCGCTTGAGCGCGGCGGCCACCCAGTCCATGTTCTCGGTGCCGGACTCCATGGAGATCCGGGCGCCGGCGGACAGCGCGTACCACTCCAGCGGCACGCGCATCTGCTCGGCCAGGTCCAGCGCGGCGATCACGCGGCGGCACTCCGGCTCGGACAGCGCGCCGAGCGCCTTGGTCGGGTCGCCGAGCAGCACCACGCGCGTGATGCCCTCCGGGTGCCGCGCGGTCGGGGTCGTCACCACGCCGGCGACGATGGCCGCCTTGTTCTGCCCCTTGGGCCGGTCGACGGGCTCCAGGACCCCCGAGGCGGCGAGGTCGTACTCGCGGAAGGACCCGAGCAACCCCGTCAGCTCGTACGGGTAGACGGTGTTGCGCGCCGCCGCCCGCAGCACCTTGAGCCGGTAGTCGTCCAGCGGCTCGACGGGCTCGTCGGTCAGCTCGCCGAACGTGACCTCCGCGCCGCCCGTGACGCCGAGCGCGATCCGCACCGACGTCTTCACCAGGGCACCCGTGCCGCGGTCCCGGCGGCGGGCGATGAACTGGATCTCCTCGAGACCCGCGCCGGCCGTCGTCGGGAGCACCCGGGCGGCGAGCGTCTCCACTTCCTCCTGGGTGATGTCGATGGGCGGCCACACGTACAGGACGATGCGGTTGGTGTTGAACCTCTGCTTCGACGCCCGGCGCGCCTGCGCACGGCGGATGGAGTCGAGGCAGGTCGCGATCGTGTCCTCGGCGGTGGGCAGGGCGACCAGGCGGCCGTCCTGCTCGCGCAGCTCGGTCAGGTCGCGGACCTGGGCGAAGGCGACGAGCCGGTCGTCGGACGGGTTGCCCTGCGCGACGGCCTGGAAGAGGTAGACCTCCTCGTCGGCCGCGCGCAGCCGGGTGAGGTCGAACTTGCGCCAGCGCTCCAGCTGCATGCGCTGCGCGATGTACGGGTGGATGCCCCGGATGAGCCGGTCCTCGACGCCGTCGCGGAACGTGAAGTGGTGGTGCATCACCGCGCCGTTGCGGCCGGCCACGGTGAACGTGATCCGGCCGGCCCCGGCCGGGTGCGCCCGCAGCACCTCCTGGAGGGCGGCGGCCATGGCGTCGAAGTCCTCCGACTGGTTCTCCCACGCCACGTAGATGTCGGCGGCGACCGCGTCCCCGAAGGCGGCCAGCCCGTCGAGCGCGCTGCCCAGCTCGTCGAAGCGCACCGCCGCGGAGACGATGGTCCCGTCCGTGCGCTCGGCCACCACGAACCGATCGGTCGTGCGCAGCGCGGTCAGGCTCTTGTTGCCGTAGTAGCGGCGGTTGAGCACCTCGAGCATGACCGTGTTGTCCAGGTCGGCCCGCAGGAGCCGCTGCCCGAGCAGCCGGACCAGCGGCTCGGTGCTGCGGACCATCTCGGCGATGCGGTCGCCCCGGTCCGCGGCCTGCGGGTCCGCGTCCAGGTGCCGCAGGTGGCGGCGCACGTCGGCGTACACGCGGGCGCGCTCGCGGCGCAGCAGCGGCTGGGCGAACCACGCGAAGACGACGCCCCGCGCGAGATCGGCCACCACCGGGAAGCGCACCTGCGTCGCGGCGACCAGGCGCTCCAGCGCGAGACCGGTCGGCTCGCGCAGAGCGTCCTCCGGCGGCGCCTCCGTCAGCCAGGTGCGCAGCACCGTCGTCACGATCCGGACGTCGGCGGCGGAGCGCTGCTGGGCCAGGAAGATGCGGAACACGGCCGACTCGAGGGCGGCCGAGCGCTCCAGCTCGGTCACGCCGTAGTGCCGCAGCACCTTGGTCAGCTTGGCCTGGAACGACGCCGGGAGCCCGGCGCGCTCGACGTCGAGGCTCTGCAGGTAGGTGTGGAAGAACTCGCGGGCGCTGTGCACGTGCGTGTCGCTCGCGGCGTCCTCGCCGGCGGGCCGGTTGCGGCTCAGCTCGGCCAGGTCGGCGAAGAGCGAGAGCAGCTCCAGCTCGCCCTCCAGCGGCCGCTGAGGGCCCCGGGCGGCGAGATAGCCCGCCAGCACCCGGCGCTCGTCGACCGGGTCGACGTCGTAGCCGAGCAGCAGGCTGCGCAGGTCCTCGAGGCCGCGGGAGAGCTGTTCACGCCCGGGGGACCGGGGCGCGGGCAGGTCCAGCTCGACCGCCTCGCCCGCCGCCTGCTCCGCCTCGGCGCCGTCGCCGAGCGGCTCGAGCCGCAGCAGCGGGGCGCCGCTCTCGACCTGGGTGCCCACCGCGACGACCAGCTCCTTGAGCCGGGCGCGGAAGGGCGCGCGCAGGACGTTCTCCATCTTCATGGCTTCGAGGACGAGCACCGGGGCCCCGGCCTCGACCTCCGCGCCCACGGCGAGCGGCGTGGCCACGACCAGCGCGGGCATCGGGGAGCGCAGCACGCCGCCCTCGTCCCGGCTGACCCGGTGCGTGACGCCGTCGACCTCGACCAGGTGGATCGGGCCGTGCGTGCCGGTGAGCAGCCGGTGGCGGCTGCCGTTGACGGTGATCTGGCCGGTGTGCGTGTCGTACCGGTCGAGCTCGACGTCGGCGGTGGCCATCTCGCCGCCCGCCTCGATGCCGACCCGGAACCGGTGGGCGCCGACCCGGGCGACCCGGATGCGGTAGCTCGCGCCGCGCAGCTTGAGGTCGAGCGGCGTGCCGCTGCGGTGCTGCACCTGTGGGCGGCCGCCGAACGCGGTGGAGAGCAGGCGCTGCCGCTCGGCGCGCTCCTCCTCCTCGTACGCCTCGATCGCCGCGGCCGCCAGCGCGACGGCCGAGTGGCGGTGGCTGACCAGGCGGCCCTCGGCGCGCACCCGGTCGATCCAGCCCGTGTCGGCGCTGCCGTCGATCACCTCGGGCTGGTCGAGCAGGTCGAGCACGAAGCTCTTGTTGGTCGCGCCGCCCTCGATGATGACCGTGGTCTCGGCCATCGCGCGGCGCAGGCGGGCGAGCGCCTCCTCCCGGTCGGCCCCGTACGCGATGATCTTGGCGATCATCGAGTCGAAGTCGGCGGGGATCGTGTCGCCCTCGCTCACGCCGGTGTCGACCCGGATGCCGGGGCCGGCGGGCAGGTCCAGGCGCACGATGCGGCCGGGGGAGGGGGCGAAGTCGCGGTCCGGGTCCTCGGCGTTGAGCCGCGCCTCGACGGCGTGCCCGCGCTCGGCCGGCGGCGTGCCCTCGAGCCGGTTGCCCGAGGCCACGTGCAGCTGCGCCTTGACCAGGTCGAAGCCGGTGGTCGACTCGGTGATCGGGTGCTCGACCTGCAGCCGGGTGTTGACCTCGAGGAACGCCAGCAGGTCCTCGCCGGGGTGGTAGAGGAACTCGACGGTCGCCGCGCCCCGGTAGCCCACGCGCACGGCCAGCCGCTCGGCCGACTCCTTGAGCTCGGTGATCCGGTTCGGCGGGAGCACCGGCGACGCGGACTCCTCGATGACCTTCTGGTTGCGCCGCTGCACGGAGCAGTCGCGCACGCCCAGCGCCCACGCCGTGCCCTGACCGTCGGCGATGACCTGCACCTCGACGTGCCGGGCGCCGGTGACCAGGCGCTCCAGGAAGACGATGCCGCTGCCGAAGGCGCGTGCCGCCTCCTGGGAGGTCCGCTCGTACGCGTCGGCCAGCTCGTCCGCGCTGCGGATGACCCGGATGCCGCGCCCGCCGCCGCCGGCCGTGGCCTTGAGCATCAGCGGGTAGCCGATCCCGGCCGCCGCCTCCGTGGCCGCCTCCAGGCTCTCGACCGCCCCGCGGCTCCACGGCGCGACGGGGACCCCGACCTCCTCGGCGATCAGCTTCGCGCCGATCTTGTCGCCGAGCTTGCGCATGGCGTCGGCGCTGGGCCCGACGAAGGTGATGCCGATCTTCTCGCACAGCTCGGCGAACGCCGGATCCTCGGCGACGAAGCCCCAGCCGACCCACGCGGCGTCCGCGCCGGACTCGACCAGCGCGTGCTCCAGGACCTTCAGGTCCAGGTACGGCCGGGCGGACGCGGGCCCCAGGTCGACGGCGAGATCGGCCTCGCGCACGAACGTGGCCGTCCGGTCGACGTCGGTGTACAGGGCGACGGTCTCGATCGGCTGTCCGGTCTCCGCGGCAAGATCCCGCACGGCGTGGATGAGCCGGACGGCGGCCTCACCGCGGTTGACGATGGCGACACGGCTGAACACCAGAACTGGCCCTCCTGAAGGCGGAACGATCTGTTGTCCACCTTTCCTCCTCCCGGCGCCCCGCGCCATGTCCACCACAGCGCGGGCCAGCCGGGCGGCTTTGTAGGAAACCTACAAAGACGTTGGTGGCTCTGCCTCACCCCAGGCATTGCCGTACGAAGAGCGCGGCTCGCTCCAGCGCGGCCCGAGCCTCGTCGAGCGCCCGCGTGTGCAGCTGGAACACGTGCGGCACCCCGGCCACGAAGTCGAGCACCACGTCGACATCCGCCGCCCGTGCCCGCGCGGCCAGCCGCACCGAGTCGTCGAGCAGCACCTCGTTGCCCCCGACCTGCAGCAGCATCGGCGGCAGCCCGCCCAGGTCGCCGGTCAGCGCCGGGCTGAGCAGCTCCTGCACCGGATCGGCCGCCCCGAGGTACGGCGCGACGATCGAGACCAGTGCCTCCCGCGTGAAGATCGGGTCCGCCGCCGCCCGCTCGGTCATGCTCGCCCCCGACCACGTGACGTCGAAGCCGGGGGAGAAGGCGACGAGCCCGGCGGGCAGCGGCAGCCCGGCCCGTTTCGCGGCGAGCGCCGTGGTGACGGTCAGGCCGCCCCCGGCGGAGTCCCCGGCGAAGACGACCGCCGCCGGGTCCGTGCCCCGATCGAGCAGCCCCCGGTACGCGGCCAGCGTGTCCTCGACCGCCGCGGGAAACGGATGCTCCGGCGCCAGCCGGTAGTCGACGGCCAGCGCCCGCACGCCCGTCCCGGCGACCAGGTTGCCGACGAGGCTGAGATAGCCCGCCGGCGACCCCTGCACCCAGGCGCCGCCGTGGAAGAACAGAATGGTCCCGCCCCGGCCCCCGGCGTCCGGCGTCACCTCCAGGGCCGGCCTGCCCCCGAGCCGCACGGTCGCCCCGCTGATGCCGTCCGGCACCGGGAAAGTCGCCAGGAAGGCCTCGTAGCCCGCCCGCGCCTCCTCGATCGACGCGGCGGCCGGGGCCGGCGAACTGCGCACCATGGTGTCGAGAGCGGCCCGCTGGGCACGGCTCATGGCGTGTCTCCTGTCCGATGATCCATCCTTGCCGCTCCACTCTCGTGGGGTAACTTCCTGGCGGGAAGTAGGCACTTTCAGGTTCGTAAGGCACCCCCCTTCTCCGCAGGAGGCACCCGTGGCGACAACGACAGCGGCGCAGAGGCGCGCCCAGGCCAAGGCGGAGTACGACGCCTTCCTCGCCCAGTGCCCGAGCCGCAAGCTGCTCGAGCGCCTCTCCGACAAGTGGGTGACCCTGATCGTCACCGCCCTCGCCGGCTGGCGCCCGGGCAGCGGCCCCGGCGAGCCCGGGCCGCTGCGCTACTCCGAGCTGTCCCGCCTGCTGGCCGGCGTCAGCCAGAAGATGCTCACCCAGACGCTCCGCTCGCTGGAACGCGACGGCCTCGTCACCCGCACCGTCGAGCCCACCGTGCCGGTGACGGTCACGTACGAGCTGACCGAGCTGGGCCTGTCCCTGCGCGACATGATGAGCGGCATCAAGACCTGGGCCCAGGACCACATGGACGAGGTCCTCGCCCACCGCGCCAAGCACGACGCCCGCGTCGCCTGACACGGCCGTGTCCTGGCATTCGTCCCCGTCGTTGGGTCGATGTCGTAGGGGCAGGCGTGGACGGCGAGGGTCATGGGACATTGGCCGGCGGCGACTTCTGGGTAACGCCGCAGACGGTGACCGCGACGACGTCGGTCTGCGCTAAAGCCCATGGTGACTGTGGAGCTCCTGGTGGATCCGGCGCCGGGGCCGGCGGCGCTCACTCTGGACGACTTCGGGCTGCTGGAGTCCGGCAGCGTGCCGGCGGCCCCTGCCGAGAGGTGCTCCTTCGGCTTCGGTGACAGCCGGGCCGACAGGACGCTCACCTTCGCCACGGAGCGGCAGGAATGGCTGGTGCTCGGCGCCGGCTGGGCCCACGCGGTGGCCATGGGCGGCTGAGTTGAACGGCTTGCGTATCCATTTTAGGGTTTCGGCCGGCCGGCGAAGGGAGGAGCCGGCCCGGCCGCCGTTCTCAGAAACCCCTTTCGAAGCCGGAATCCGGGCGTTCGGCTGAACGGTCCTCGCGAAGGCGTCCGTCGGTCACAGTGTCAACATGCTTGACGCCTTGCTCGGTGATGGCCAGGTAATAATCGTCTCCGTAGCGCTTCACCTTGATCTCGCCGGTCCCGCGCAACTCGGCGAGGGCAGACTCGCCGCTCGGCTCGTCCGCTCGCAGGTGGGCGTTCCCCAAGACCTGGTCCGCCTTGAAGGAGCCGCTGATGTCGTGGGCGCGCCTGGCAATCGCGAGAACGATGAGGATGCGGTCGATATTGCCGAACGGCGCGAGGAGTTCGGGATCGACCTCGGGTGTGTTCGCGTATCTGTCGTCGTTGTTGTCGAGCGGTGAGTAAGACGGGCCGCTCTGGTCGTCGTCATACAGCATGGGGCCGCCCCTGAGGAAGTATCGGCCGATTGCCGGCCGGTCTGCCGCCGACGCTAAGACGGCCCGCCTGGGCAGGTCCATGACTTCTTATACCTACAGTGATCTTATGAGCACTTTGCGCTCGCGATTTGGCGCGATGCTGACGTCATATCCACGCCATATTGCGACTCGCACTTCCTGAGGCGGCGTGGTCGCTCGATGATCGGAGCGGTTGCGGCGGGGTGATGGGAGTGGTGGCTGAGCGTGCGGGTGGCTGTCGTCGATCCTCTGCCCATGTACCGCTATGGCATCGTGTCGTTGCTTGCCGGCATCGGGCATCAGGCGGAGGCTCCGGCCGACGTCCTCGACTGGGCTCGTCGTCATCGGCACGCCACAGTGCTGCTGACGGTGGACGCCGAAGCCGATTGGACTACATTGACGGCGCTTGCCGACATCGGCCGGAGCCACCTGGTCGTCGCGATGCTGACGGCACCGACCGATGCCGGTGGGGCGGCGGCCGTCCGGGCCGGTGCAGTCTCGGTGGTCGACCGGTCGGCTTCCCCCGAGCGGCTGCTCCACCTCGTCACCGGTCTGGTGTCAGGCGACGTGACCCTGCCGCTCGGAGTGTTGCGGAGACTCGCTTCCGAGCCCGACGACCCGGCCGATGACGATCGGCCGCCACCGGAGCAGCTCGCCTGGTTGCGAACCCTCGCCGGTGGTTCGACGGTCGCCGCGCTGGCGAATCAGGTCGGTTACTCGGAGCGGGCGATGTTCCGGCTGCTCCAAGGCCTGTACCGGCGGCTGGGCGTGCGCTCCCGCACAGAGGCGTTGATACACGCCAACGAGCGCGGCTGGTTGCGTGGCTGACCGGTCAGCCGGTCGGACCGGATCCGGCGGCCGTGATGCCGGGAATGAGTCGTCCCGACCCCGCGTCGAGGATCTCGATGAGGTCCTCGAGTTGCTTGACGAGTCCCGCCGGCCGGCAGATCCGGCGAGCCGTGTCGAAGGCGGATTGCGCCGAGGGCAGGACGGCCTTGCCGTACAGGAACAAGCCACAGATGGCGATGCCCTCGAAATCCCAGGCGCCGAAGTCCTTGTCCTCCCGCTCCCGGCGGGTGAAGGCCTCGTTGCGCAGCCGGCCGAAGTCGTCCTTCGCGATGTCATGCTCCGCCAGGAGATGGTGCACGATCCCCCGGACGGCGAGCACCAGCAAGGAGTCGCCCTCGGCCCGGCGCCGGTGCGCTGCCTCGATCTCCCGGCGGGCCTCCTGGAGCCGCCCGTGACGCAGGTGAACGACGGCCAGCGTGGTGCGGGCCTGCACGACGACGTGGGGATCGCCTACTCTGCCGGCGAGAGAGGCGGCCCGGTGAGCCTGGGCGAGGGCCAGATCATCACGGCCGCGGGCCAGCTTGAGGTCGGCATCGATGTCGAGAAGCGTGCATGCACCGGCCGGATCGTCGCTTTCCTGCAACAGCTTGCCCGCGCGGACGAGGCGACACTCGGCGTCCCACAGTCGCCCGGACTCGACGTCACGCCGTGCCATCTTGAGCTGAAGCGGGAAGACTTCGTCGCCGCTCGCCAGGCGTAGCGCTCGTTCCAGGTATTTGTCGCCAAGGGTGATGCCTCCGAGCCGGCGCCGACAGTCTGCCAGGCCCTCGAGCGTCTTGACCTCCGCTGGCGCGTCGTTGTACCGACGGGCCAGGGACAGCGCCTGCCGGTAGGTCGTGATGGCTTCGGCGGTCCTCCGGCGCCGAAAATGGATGCGAGCCATGTTGTTGAGGAGACGCTTCGGCGCTGACAACTCGTTGTCCATGTCGGTCATGTCGATCGCCGCTTGGTAGCACTCCTGAGCTTCGATAAGCCGGCCGACATCGGTGTACTGCTTGCCCAGCCAATGCAGGTTGTCCCGTTGCTCACGTGCATCGTCGAGATGGTCACGCAGCTGTTCCCGATGGCCGATGAGTAACCAGCTGTAACCCCACCTCGATAAATACGTTCCGTCGATGTAGCGCATGACCCCGTTCACTTGGGTGAACTCGCCGCAGGCGATGAGGATGTCGATACGCGCGCGATATGCCCAGAGGTCGCGCAGCCCTTCGATCCGGTCCTCCGGCAGGCTCGCCAGATACGCGTCGGCTCGCAGGCCGAATTCGTACCGCGCGTCCTCACCACCCAGACAGCCGATCACCCGCTCGTCGTCGGGGTAGCACAGGTAATAGCGTTCGCCCACGTGGCGGATGACGCGTCTGGAGGCGAGTCTCCGGAGCGCATGTCCGACGCTCGGTCCTGCATATCGGAGTCCGGTGACCGCATGAACCGCATCCACGTCAACGGGTATCCGATACACGGCGAGGGCGAGCAGAATGCGTTGTTCGAGCTCTGTCAGGCGAGGCACAAGGGCCTCGAAGAGGGCGCCGATCGAGTCCTGCGGCTCGGCTTCGGCCAGCATCGCGGCCACGTCGCGAATATCGGCGAAACCGGACTCCACGAGATCCAGGAGAGCGAACGCCAGCTCTCCGGTCCGGGGGTTGCCGTCGAACCGGTCGCGGAGGTCGGTCCAAGCTTTGTCGTCCTCGGAGGGGCGATAGACACCCGAGCGATCCACCGCTGTGCAGAAGCTCTTGAGCTGCTCGACTGTCATGCCGTCGTCGAACGTGTGAATCTCTGCAACTCCGAACCAGCCTTGCCTGTCCAGCGACAGCGCCGTGCGACTGATGAGGATGATCGACACAGCGTGGTCAGTGCGTTCGGATAGCAGTTGCAGTGCCTCGTTCAAGTGCCAGTCCCGCATGGTTCCTGAGTCGTCGATCAGCCGGTCGGCGCAGTCGATCGCTACGACGACCCGGCGGTTCCCCAGCGCGTCGAGCAGTGCGTCGAGCCGGCCCAGGAGGAGATCGCTCTCCCGGCCGTAGGCGCGCGCCGGGGCGCCTTTCTCCGGTCTGATCTTGTCCTGCAGAATTGCCACCAGGTCGGCGGCACCGAAACTAGGCTCCGTCTCGAGGTCGATCCACCGGACGGTGAAGTCCGCATCGGTCGTCCGCAGTTTCTCGAGGCGACGTTGCAGCGCGTAGGTCTTACCGATCCCTTCCCTGCCGGAGAGCACGAGGATGCGGAAATTCGCTCGGTCGATCAGCTGCTCCCAAGGAGCAGGGCCGCTGACCGGCGTGTCTCGGCCGACCGGGTCCGGCAGAAATGACAGTGCTGCCTTCGCGGCTCGGGCGGCGAATTCGATGAACCAGGGCAGCGCTTTGTCCCCTGCCGGCAACTCGCGGCCGGCATAGATGAGCGCGCACCCCGTGATTGCCAGGAGCAGATTGGGATACCAGTGCTTCAGGCTCCAGCCGGGCGGCGGGGCCGACTCGCGACAGGTCTGGCCGATGCGGCGAACCGCGTCACGCACGTCGTGCGGGAAAGCGGCGGCCGACCGCTTCGGGTCACCGGTCATCAGGCGGATCAGTGGGCCGCTGTCCTCGGGAAGGTCGGCCATGCGGTGAGCGAGGATCGAGCAGATCAGATAGGCGGCGTCGTAGGCCAGAAAGCCGTCGGGATCGTACGAGCTGAGATCGATCAGCCGGAAGTCGGCGCCGCCGCGTGCTCCCGTCGCCGCGACGAGAATGTTGTCCGTGTGCAGGTCGCCGTGAGTGCGTCCCCGGAAGACCTGCATCGGCCGGCCGATCAGATCGCCACCGAATCGAGTCAGATGTACGGGGTTCGGCAGTGAGCCGTTGTCACCGGGCAGCGTGTCGCAGTCGAGTTCGAGAAGCTTGCTTCGGTTCTTCCGGAGCCGCTCGTAAAGCTGGCCACGCGGTTCGCAGGTCCACTGCGCTATGCGTTGCAGATAGACGTCGGCGGGCATCTCCTCCACCCGTCTCTGCTCCCGGCCGTTCCACTCCTCGAACAATGCGTGAAGGACGACGTGACAGGTCTTTCCGAGGGCAGCGTCGCGCAGAAGAGACGTCAGAGCAGCCGGGTCGTGCCGCCTGAGCAACGGATAGTCCATGAACAGCACGGTGGAGTCCGTGTCTATCGCAACCGGCCGATCGTAGCGGACCTCGACGAGGCGTTCCCGGAACTGCTCGGGTGCTTCTTGCCTGGCCCGGACGAGCTTGTCGAAGTCCAGCCGGGTGCGCCGCCTGGGCGGCAGATACTTCATGATCAGCCGCCGCGGTTCATGGCCGGTCCGGTCGGACATCTTCACGAGAGCGACGACGGCCTCCGTCCGCCCGTCGGTCAACTCCTCGACCAACTCGATCCGCAGCGAGTCCTGACACCAGACCTCGAGCATCTCGCGGACGCGAGGGAAACGCAGCAGGAGCTTGCGCAGCGCCGCATCGAGAGGGGCATCATCGGTCATCCTGACCTCCGGACGAGGAGTTGACCGCCGCCGTAGCGGCTTGACACAGTGCCACGATGGGCTCACTCAGAGAGTAGGGGCACATGGCTGCGTCTGGCGATGCCAAGAGCAAGCGACCTTTTGACGGCAGGGCATCTCTCCTGATCGGCCTTCTGGCCGCCGCCGGGATGACGGCGATAGCCATCTATGCCGTGGCGGCCCGCGACACTGCCCCTGTTCTGGCGACGGGGTTGATGCTGGCAGGGGCGGCGACGGTCGTGGGCGGGCTGCTCGGGTTCCTCTTCGGCGTACCGAGATCCACGGCTGGAGCCGATGGTGGCGGCGTGGCGACGGGTCGCCGGTATCGGGCGAACACCAACCTCGAGCAGATTTCCGACTGGCTCACCAAGATCCTCGTCGGTGTCGGCCTGGTCCAGATCGGAGAGCTGAGCCGGCTCGGCGGCAGCCTGGTGGACAGCATCGCCCCCGCGCTGGGCGGCACCGCGGCGAGCGTGCCGTTCGGTGCCGCGCTGCTCTGCTACTTCGCGATCCTCGGTTTCCTCGCCGGCTGGCTGCTCACCCAGCTTTACCTCGGCCGCGCACTGTCCTCGGCTGATGAGGCGCTCGACCTGCTGCAAGCAGCGGACGAGGCGCAGTTCAGGGGGGCCGAAACCGAAGCGGCAGAGCTGAGGAAGGAGGCGATTCATCTGCTTGCCTCGACGGCTGAGTCGGCCAGCTCCTACGAGTCGATCCGGCGGCGGATGCCTTCCGGACGGGAGCGCACCGACAAGCTGGAACAAGTCATGTCGACCGCCCGGCGCGCTGCTGCCGCCGGCGGGTGGAGTGTAGAAAATGTGCGGGCGGCAATCGACACGGGTAGTGAAGGCGACCGCGTCCTGGCGCTCGGCGCCATGCAAGGCGACATAGCGCGGCTGGCCGACCTGGACCGGGTCGTCGGCGTGATCGGCGGCTCCGGTTCGCCTTTCGAGCAGTTTCACGGGTTGCTGACCGGGATGATGATGGTGAGCACGCTCGACCCCGGGCAGAGGCGGAGCCTGGCCGAGGCTGTGGAGGTCCAGTTGGGTCCCAATGGATATCTCAAGCCGGGCCGGGAGAGAACTCTCATGGCCCGGCGCATACTCGATGTCACCCGTGCCGGATCGACAGGTGATTCCTGAGCTGGGCCGGGGGACGCACCGCCGGAGCGGCGCGCCACCCGTGCGCTGGCCTACTTGACGGCGCCGCCGGTGATGCCGGAGATGATGCGGCGCTGGGCGAAGGCGAAGATCACGATGAGGGGGAGGCTCATCAGGATCACGTACGCGAAGACCAGGTTCCAGTTGTTCTGGTAGAGGTTGCTGCTCGCCACCGAGTAGAGGTTCAGCGGCAGCGTGGTGACCGACCCGCCACCCAGCACGAAGAACGAGTAGAAGACGTCGTTCCAGATGTAGAGGCAGATCAGGATCGTCGCCGTGGCGATGACCGGGCGCAGCAGCGGCAGGATCACCTTGAGGAAGATGCCGAGCGGCCGGGCGCCGTCCATCCGGGCCGCCTCCTCGAGCTCCAGCGGGATGGTCCGGATGAAGCCGGTGATGAAGAATACGACCAGCGACATGTACATGCCCATGTAGACGCACATCATCCCGAAGGGCGTGCTGGCCAGCCCGAGCTGACGCAGCAGGAGCACGATCGTCACCACGGCCGGCGGCAGGATGATGCCGCTGATGGCCGCGGAGTAGAGGATCGAGACCATTCTTCCCGTACGCCGGGCGAGCACCCACGACGCGAGCGAGCCGAAGATCAGCACGCCCAGCACGGCCGGGATCATGACGAGCAGGCTCCCGAAGAGGGCCCACAGCATGTCCCCCTGCGTGAACGCCTGCCGGTAGTTGTCCCAGACATGCCATTCCGACGGCAGCGACAGGTCGGGGATGTTCGCCTCGCCCTGGGACTTGAAGGACGTGATGAGCGCGAGCCACAGCGGGATCCCGATCGCGGTGACCAGCAGGACGACCACGATGACGGGGTGCACCACGCGGGTCCAGAGCACCGAGCCTCTCACGACAGCACCCGCTCCCTCTTGCGCAGATATCCGATGACCGGGAAGGCCAGGACTGTGACGATCAGGAAGAGGACGAGGCTCATCGTGGTCGCCTGGGCGAAGAGCCCGTTGCCGTACACCTTGAAGATGTAGATGTTGAGCACCTCGGTCGTCTGGGCCGGGCCGCCGCCGGTCGTGGCGAGGATCGTGTCGAAGCCGTTGAAGGAGCCGAGCAGCGCGGTCGCCACGTTGAAGGTGACGGCGGGCGCGAGCAGCGGGAACCGTACCTTGGTGAAGGTCTTCCAGACCCCGGCGCCGTCCAGCCTCGCGGCCTCGAGCACGTCCTCCGGAATGGTCTTGAGGCCGGCCAGGAAGATCACCATCGCCAGCCCCATCCACTTCCACGAGTTGACGAAGGCGACCGTGACGACGGTCCAGGTGGTGCTGCCGAGCCAGGGGACCGACACGTTCAGCAGGCCGTTGAGCGCGCCGTCCGGCTTGAGGAGGGCCTGGAAGATGTAGCCGACCGCGAGGGCCGACATGAGCACCGGGAGGAAGAACACGACCCGCGCGAAGCGGTTGAGCCGCGTGTCGCGTTCGAGGAGCAGCGCGAGCCCGAGGCCCATGCCGTTCTGGAGGATCGCGACCAGGACCGCGTACACGATGGTGATCCGCAGCGACTTCACCAGCGAGCCGTTGCTGAGTACGGACTCGAAGTTCGCGAAGCCGACGCCGGCGATGTCGTCGTGGAAGGCCGACCAGTTGGTGAACGCGTAGATGAAGTTGAACAGCGTCGGCAGGAAGAAGAACACCATCAGGACGGCGAACGCGGGCGCGAGGAACCAGCTGGGGTAGAGGCCCTTCGTCAGCGGGGTCCCCGGGGCCCGCCGCGCCGGGGTCTGCGCCGGCGCGGCGGGGGTCATGACCGTGGTCATGTCAGAAACCCTGGATCCCGAGGGCCTGGGCGAGCTGCGCAAACTGCGCCTGCGTGGTCTGGGCGACCTGCTCGGGGGTCATCGTGCCGTTGACCATGTTCGCCAGGTTGACATAGAAGTCGGGGTTGACGGCGGCGTTCTGCTGCATCGAGCCCGCGGCGGTGTCCAGCGCGGCGGAGGCGTCCTTCGCCACCTGGGGTACGCCGTCCGGGGTCGGCACCGACGGCTCGATCGACACGCCCTTCGCGGCGGTCAGGTAGTCCTTGTAGTCCGTCTGCAGCCAGAAGCTCAGGAACTGCCGGGCCGCCGCCTCCCGCTTGGCGTCGCCGGTCTTCATGGCCACCAGCGCGTTGTCGCCGCCGGGCACCGACGTCGCGACGTTGCCGTCCTTGCTGATCGGGAACCAGCCGATCTTCTTGTCGATCGTCGCCGTGTCGGCGGTCGACTGCAGCAGCGACGTGAACGACGTCAGCTGCAGCACCATGCCCGCCTTGCCGTCCAGCAGCGCCGGTCCGGACTCGGTGTACTTCGAGGTCTTGTTGTCGGCGTTGAACAACCCGTCGTCGTTCATCTGCTTGAACTGCTTGATCGCGTCGATGATCGGCGGGTCGGTGAACTTCAGCTCGTTGGAGTTCACCTTGTCCCACATGCCGTCCTTGGACTGCTCGGCGAGCAGCACCTGCGGCCACCACTGGGTGGGCCACTGGTCGCCGGCGGCGCCGAAGAAGGGGGCCGTACCCTTCGCTTTGATCTTGTTGGCGTCGTCCAGGAGCTCCTGGAAGTTCTTCGGGGTGCCGGTGATGCCGGCCTTGGCGAAGACGTCCTTGTTGTAGAAGATGCCCAGCGTCGACGGCACGTTGACGAAGGCCGCGTAGTTGTGGCCGTCGACCTTGCCGAGCTGCTGGATCGCCGGGGTCTGCTGCGCGAGCCACGGCGCGCCGTCGAGCTGCTGCAGCCCGGTGGCCGGCTTGAGCAGGGCCAGCATGCTCCCGGTCGGCTGCCACGTGGCGAGGTCGGGCTTGGCGCCGGTGGCGAGCTTGGTGGGGGCGTTGGTCTCGTACACGTCGGGGATGATGACCTTGTTGATCTTCGCCCCGGTCTGCGCCTCGAACGCCTTGATGACCCCGTCGGCCATGGTGGCCGTCTGGGTGGCCGTCCAGAAGGTGAGGGTGACGCCGTCGAGCTTGGCGGTCGGGTCGTTCCAGGTGACGCTGTCACCCGACGATCCGGCGCTGTCGCCGCTGCCGGGGTTGTTCGCGGAGCAGCCCGTGAGCAGGGCGGCGACCGCGCCGACCGCTATCGCTGCGCGGATCTTGTTCATGATCAGCTCTCCTGTCGGGGGGTGGGGTCGAGCCGGAAGAGGCGCGCGGCCGGTCCGGGGGTGGTCGTCAGTTCGAGCCGGTCGCCGGTCGTCCGGGGCTGCCAGTCGGCGAGGTGGGCCGGGTACTCCACTCGGGCGTGTCCCGCGACCTCGAGCGAGATCCGGGTGCTTCCCGCACCCCGCCACCACACCGCGAGGTACGTGGCATCGGGCGCCCGCAGCCCGAGCACCACCAGGTCGTCGTCCCACGCCGGCAGCCCGACCGGCCAGAACGGCTCGGCGAGCTTGACGTCGCCGCGGATGCGCTTGTGAGTGTCGACGGCTTCCCGGATCAGGGCCAGTTCCCGCTCGCCCATCCGGTTGAGATAGCCCGAGAGATAGAGCCGCCCGGCCAGGCCGTTCACCATGGTGAAGGCGATCTCCTCGTCGGTCTGCCCGGCCTCCGGGTACGCCCAGTTGCCGGCCTGCTCCGGCAGCATCGTCGCGGGCGCGGCGGCCGCGATGGCTGCGTACAGGCGGAAGTCCTGCTGATCCGAGGTGGACTGCAGGTCGAGCCGCGACAACAGAGCGTAATCGGAGCGCATGGCGCCGGAGGAACAGTTCTCGAAGATCACCTCGGGGTGGCGGTCGAGCACCCCGTCGAGCCACGCCAGGTGGGCCCGGTTGTGCTCGAGCAGGCCCGTGCCCGGCTGCAGCGCGTCCCGGTCGGTGCCCGGCCCGGGGGTGACGTTGTAGTCGAGTTTGAAGTACCGCGCGCCGTACTCGAGAATCAGCCGGTCGACCACCTCGTCGAGGTGCGCGCGGGCCGCCGGGTGCCGCAGGTCCAGCAGATAGCGCGAGTGCTCGACCACCCGCTCGCCGTGCCGGCTCATGAACGCCTCGACCGGCAGCTTGTCCGCGATCGGGCTGCGCACGCCGACGACCTCCGGCTCCAGCCACAGGCCGGGCCGGAGCCCCCTGTCCCTGATGTGGTCGAGGACCCGCTTGAGCCCGCCGCCGGGGAACCGGCCCGTGGCGGGCTCCCACTCGCCGACGCTGTCCCACCAGTACTCGTCGCTGTACCAGCCGGCGTCGATGCAGAAGTACTCCGCGCCGGCCGCCGCGGCCGCGTCGATCAGGGGCAGCAGCAGCTCGGTCGTCGGCTCGCCCATGAGCGTGTTCATGTAGTCGTTGAAGATCAGCGGCAGGCCGTCGTCCGCCGGGTGCGGCCGCCGCGACGCGCGCCGCTGCCGGGTCAGGCCGGCGAGCGCGCCTTGCCACCCGTGCTCCGAGACCGCGACCGACACGGGTACGGACACGAAGCTCTCGTCCGCGGCGAGCTTGACGGCCCACTGGTGGTCGCTGTCGTTCGGGCCGGTGACGATCAGCCCGTACGCGTCGGGGCCGTCGCGGCGCCCGTCGACCTCCCAGCGCCACGCGCCGTTGTGCTCGATCTGCCACGCCCAGGCGACGTCGGTGGCCGTGTCGTGCAGGACGCCGACCGGGACGAACTCGGCGGACGACCACGTGCTCCGCGCGCTCGTCACGTGCTGGCCGCGGCCGTCGTGGAAGTGCAGGTCGCTGTTGATGTCCGCGAGCCCGTCGGGGCCGCGCAGCGGGATGGTCGCCCAGCGGCCCTCGGCGCACCAGTCGGAGCGGGCACGCATGAGGTTGACGTCGCGGTCGCCCGTGGGGGAGGCCGCGAACGACGAGATCATCTGGATCACCTTGGCGATGCTGCCCCGGTTGATGATCTCCGTCCACGTCCGGAACGCCGGGACGCCGGGGTGCGCCGTGAAGACGCTCGTCGTCTCCAGGCCGGTGACCGGGTCGCTCTGCCGGATGCGCAGCTCGGTGTCCGTGGCCGTGTGGCCGGCGTAGCGCAACCGGTTGCCGGCCAGCGTGTTGGAGAAGCGGGTGTTGGTGAGCGAGTGGCCCTCGCCCAGGACGAGCAGCTCGACCAGCGGCTGCAGGCGGTCGGTGACGCGGTGGTCGCCGGTCGCGGTGCTCAGGCCGGCGAGGCGCGCGGGGGCGTCGGCCGGGATGTCCACGGTGAGCCGGATCTCTCCCGCGGCCCACTCGATTAACGTGCCTGTCATGGCTTCCCTTCGCTCGATGCCAGGTCAGCGGTGCCTCGGGGTCATGAAAACGTTTATCAGCGATTGTTTCAAGAGTTTTTCGTGAACTCGCCTGATAACGTTTTCATCACGCCGTGCGGCGCGTCCGGTGTGACCTGCGTCGCGGCCTCGCCGTGTCCTCGAACGCGCTCAGCGTGATCCGCGTCGCATCGCCGTCGGCGCCATCGCCGCCGCCCGCCCACCTGCGTGCCGTTGAGCTCCGCCGCCCGTCCGCCCGTCCGCCCGTCCGCCCGCGCGCCCGTCCGCCCGCGCGCCTGCCCGCCCGCCGCCGAGCTCCGACGCCCGCCTGCCTGCCGTTCAGCCCCGCCGCCCGCCCGCCTGCCGGTCGCTCAGCGCCGCCGTCGCCTGCTCAGCTCCGCCGTCGCGCGGCGGCCATTCCGGGACGTGGCTCAGGCGTGGGGCGGGGCGGTGCTCTCGCGGACCACCAGGTGAAGGTCGGCTCGCGGGGCCTCGTAGGCCTCGCCGGTCAACCGGCCCAGGAGGAAGCCGACCGCCGTGCGTCCGAGCGCCGCGAAGTCCTGCCCCATCGTCGTGAGGGCGGGGGTCCACAGCTGGGCGAGGGGATGATCGTCGAAGCCGACGACGCTGACGTCCCCGGGCACCCGGCGCCCCTCCGACTGCAGGCCCTTGATCACGCCGAAGGCCACCTCGTCGTTGCCGCACAGCACGGCCGTCACCTCCGGGCGCCGGGCGAGCTTGACGCCGGCGTCGTAGCCGGAGCGGGCGGACCAGTCGGTCTCCAGTGGCCTGGGGATCTTCGCGCCGGCGTCGCGGAGGGCCTCGCGCCAGCCGAGCATGCGACCGCTCGGGCGGCCCGAGCCGGGGACGGCCACGTGGTGCACGGTCCGGTGGCCCAGCGAGAGAAGATAGTCCGTGGCCTTGCGCCCGCCGGCCTGATCGTCGAAGAGCGCGCGGGGAACCTTCCGTGAGCTGCTGGACGACGAGACGGCCGCGAGCGCGAGGGTGTCCGGGAGGGCGGCCAGGGCGCGGCTGCCCTGGATGTCGAACTCCAGCACGATGGCCCCGGCCAGCGGCTGCGTCAGAGCCAGATCGACCGCCGCCCGGACGGACTTCTCGTCGGGCCGGTCGATCACGGTGATCGCCACCACGAGCCCGGCGGCGCGGGCGGCCTCCTCGATGCCCTGGATCGTCGTCGCGTACCCGTAGCGGGTCGTGTCGCCCGTCAGCACGCTGATGATCGACCGTTGCCCGGTGACCAGCGCCCGCGCGGCCGCATTCGGGTGGTAGCCGAGGTCCTGGATGGCCTGCATGACCAGCCGGACCTTGTCCGCGCTGACCGGCGTCGACCCGCTGAGCACCCGCGACACGGTGGGCACCGACACCCCCGCCGCCCGGGCCACGTCGGCGAGGACGGGTGCGCGCTTCACCGGCCGGCTGTTCACGCTGATCAGCGTACTCAGCACCGGACAACCCCCGGCGACGGCCGCCGCAAAAGCCATCCGCCGCACCCCGGCCGGCGCCAATGGCAATCACGTCGGCGATCCGGACTGGAATGACGGCTGCCCTGTCGGCGATCCGCCCCCTGCCACGTCATGGACACCGGCGCCGCCCGGGGTGATCCGGCAGCGGGCGTGCCGGCGGACGGCGGGTTAATCGGTTGCCGCGCCGCCGGGACGGACGATAGAAAGCGGCGCATGCTGCGTGGTGACAAGGTGGGGCTGCGGGCCCGGGAAGCGGCGGACGTGCCGGTCCTGCACGACGAGTTGCACGGCGACGTGCTGACGTATGCGCGCGGGACGAGCCGGGCGTGGACGCCGATGACGGCGGGCAGCGCCGCCGACCCGTGCGGCCTGGCGCCGGAGGACGACCTGTCGCGGGCGCGCTTCTCCGTCGTCGACGTGCGGAGCGGCGAGCTGCTCGGCCAGTGCGGCCTGTTCGGCATCGACCCGCTCAGCCGGAACGCCGAGCTGGGCATCAGCCTCCGCCCGGGCGCCCGCGGCCGCGGCTTCGGGGCGGACGTGGTGGCGGTGCTCTGCTGGTACGGCTTCGACGTCCGCGGCCTGCACCGGATCGAGATCGAGACGCTCGCCGACAACGCCGCCATGCGAGCCACGGCCCGCGCGGCCGGCTTCACCGAGGAAGGGCTCCGCCGCCAGGCGGCCTGGGTCGACGGCACCTTCCTCGACGCCGTCCGCTACGGCCTTCTGGCCCCCGAATGGCGAGCCTCCCGCCCCCGACCGTCGACGGCCACGACTGCCTGACGCGCCAGGGCGGAACCCGCGCCGCCCGGCCTCCGGAGGGGGACCGGGCTGACTGACCCGCCGGAGCGGAGACCGCGCCGGCCACGGGTGGGACTGCCTGACGGCTACATCCGCGTCACTGGCAACGACGGCCCGACCCGCTACGACGGCGTGCCGCTGCCGCTGCCGCTGCCGTTGCTGCTCACGCTGCTGGTGCCGCCGCCGTCGCCGGTCACCGGGGGCGAGTTGTCGCCGGTCGGCGTGCTCTCCGGGTCGGTGGTGGGGTCGTCGGTCGGCTCGTCGGGCGTCGGGGTGCTCTCGGGGTCCTCCGGCTCCTGCGGGTCCGTCGGCTCGTCGGTCGGGTCGTCGGTCGGCTCGTCCGTGGGGGTCGAGGGGCCCGACGACGGCGGCGTGCTCTCCGCCGGGTCCGTGGGGTCGTCGGTGGGCTTCGCCGTGGGCCTGGTGGACTTCGGCGGCTTGGTGCCCTCGTTGTCGTCGTCGTCCGAGTAGTCGCCGCGCGTGGTGCGGTCGACCGGCACCGCGTAGACCGGGGCGGTCGTCGTCGCGTCGGTCGCCGTCGGCGTGGTGGCCCGCGGGGACGCGGAGCTCACCGGCGGGGTGTCGATGGGCTGCGGGGTGGGGGCGATCGCGGCGCCGTCGACCGCGGCCTCGGCCGTGCGGCCGCCCGGGTTGCCCGTGCCGTTGGCCAGCTGCAGGCCGAGCACGCTGACGACGGCGGTCGCCACGGCCATCGAGGCCACGGCGGCCGCGCGGCGGCGGGAGCGCTGCTGCGGCCGGGAGCCGCCGGGACGCGTGCGCGACACGACGGACTTGGGCAGCAGGCCGGCGGGCCGTGACGGGGTGACCGCGGACGGCACCGTGGCCGCCTCCACCGACGTCGCCGGCGTGCCGGTGGCGCGCGGGACGGCGGGCAGCAGCGCGATCTGCGGGCGCAGGGTCGGCACCAGGCCGGCGGCGCGGCGCAGGACGGCCCGGGCCTCGGCGGCGGTCGGGCGTTGCTCGGGCCGGTCGGCGGTGCAGGCCTCGTAGAGCTTGACGATCTCGCGCGGCAGCCCGGAGATGCGGGGGAGCCGGGGCGCCGGGTTGTTGTGGCGCTGGGCGAGGATCTCGCCCACGCTGCCGCCCTGCCACGCGGCGCGGCCGACGAGGCACTCGAAGAGGAGCAGGCCCAGCGCATAGACGTCGGCGGCCGGATAGGTCGGCTCGCCGCGCAGCTGCTCGGGGGCGAGGCTGACCGGGGTGCCCCACAGGTTGCCCTGGGTGTCGACGCTGTTCTGCCCCGCGGCGGCGGCGATGCCGAAGTCGACGACCTTGACGCCGCCGCCGGAGGGCAGCATCACGTTGCGCGGCTTGATGTCGCGGTGCACGAGGTCGCGCTCGTGGGCGGTGGCCAGCGCGGCGGCGGTGGCGGCGCAGATCACGGCGGCCTCGGGCCACGGCAGGGCGCCGTCGCGGGCGATGCGGTCGGCCAGCGTGTCGCCGTCGATGAACTCCATCACCAGATAGGGCACCCGGTGGCTGCCCTCGGTGGCCTCGCCGTAGTCGTAGACGCGGGCGACGTTGGGGTGGTTGAGCCCCGCCGCCGTCCGCGCCTCGCGCAGCACCTCCGCCGACGGCTCGTCACCGTCGGCGCGATAGGACGAGAAGACCTTGACGGCCACCCGCCGCTTGAGCGTGCGGTCCCAGCCGCGGTGCACGACCGCGCTGCCTCCGCGTCCGACTGCCTCTTCGACCCTGTAGCGTCCCGCGAGCATGCGCACCACGGGCACCTCCCCGATTTTGCTGTTCCTCCCCGTTACCCAGAGTCGTCACGCAGCGTGTCACGAGGAGTCGACAGATACTCGGCGCCACCGGGTGAGCTGATCCTACCGGCCCGCGTCAGGGGAGGCCATCGCGAAAAAGTGTCGCGTAAGCCACGTGATCCACATGCAACATTTCGCGTGTCACCCAGCGTCACCGGATTGCGTAACGTTACGACCACTCTCCGAAGTGGGAAACCTCGACAGCATCGCGCGTACGGTCTCCGCGTCCGTGTTCGCGCCGAAGAGCTCGGTGCCGGGCTCCATCCGTACGCCCTCCGTCAGCGCCCCGGCAATGACCGGCTCGAACCCGAGGGCGTCGACGAACGCGGCGACCTCGGGCAGCGACGAGTCCCCGGCCACGGCGATCGCGCGGCGCCCCGGGTCGCCTGTCGGCCGCGCGCCGCTCTCCAGGTCGTGGTAACCCATGTGATTGAACGCCTTCACTACGCGTGACTGCGGCAGGAAGGCCTGCACGATCTCGCTCGACGACGTGAGGTCGTCGCGCACCCCGTCGACCTCCCACCAGTAGTTCATGGCGTCGACGACGAGCTTCCCGCGCAGCGCCTCCACGGGAAGTGTCGGATATCTGCTCAGCGGCAGCGCCAGCACGACGATGTCCGCGCGGGCCGCCGCCTCCGCTGCCGGCACGGCCACGGCGCCCGGCGTGAGCACGCTGACGATCAGCGAGATCTTCGCCGGGTCGCCGGAGCCGGCGATCAGCACGTCGTAACCCGCGGCGACGGCCAGCCGTGCCAGCACCGTGCCGAGCTTGCCGGCGCCGAGGATGCCGATCGTCGTCACTTCGCACTCCCGACCAACTCGCGAACCATGGGCGCCACCTTGCTGCCGAAGAGCTCGACCGCCCGCGTACGGGCGCTGACCCGCTGTTCCCCCGCGGAGTAGATGAGGTCGAAGCGGCCCACGCCCAGCGTCTGCACGGCTGCCGCGATCTTACGTGCCACGGTCTCCGGCGAGCCGATGTACATCGACCCGTGCGCCACCTCGGCATCGAACTCCGCCCGGCGCAGCGGCGGCCACCCGCGCAGCGCGCCGATCCGGTCGCGGATCACCTTGTACGCGGGGTAGAACAGCTCCTTCGCCTCCTCGTCGGTGTCCGCCACGAAGCCGGGGGAGTGCATGCCGACCGGATGCGCGACCGTGCCCAGCTGCTGGGCTGCCCGCTCGTACAGATCGATGTAGGGCTTGAAGCGCGCCGGATCCCCGCCGATGATCGCCAGCATGAGCGGCAGCCCGTGCCGCGCCGTCCGGACGACCGACTGCGGCGACCCGCCCACCCCGACCCAGGCGTCGAGCCGCCCGGACTCCGTCTTCGGGTAGACGTCGGCGCCGGTCAGTGCGGCCCGGGTCGTGCCCTCCCACGTGACCGGCTTCTCGTCGAGCAGCTTGACGAACAGGTCGAGCTTCTCCTCGAACAGCACGTCGTAGTCGCCCAGGTCGTACCCGAACAGCGGGAACGACTCCGTGAACGACCCGCGCCCCAGAATTGCCTGCGCCCGCCCCCGCGAAATGGCGTCCACGGTGGCGAACCGCTGGAAGACCCGCACCGGGTCGTCCGAGCTGAGCACGGTCACGCCCGAGGCCAGCTTGATTCTTTCCGTACGTGCGGCAACCGCGGCCAGCACGGTCTCCGGCGTGGTGATCGAGTACTCGGGCCGGTGGTGCTCGCCGAGCGCGATGACGTCCACGCCCAGCTGGTCGGCCAGCACCGCCTCGTCCACCACCTGACGGATCGCGGCGGCCTGCGTGACCGGGGCGCCGTCGTCGTCCACGGGCACGTCCCCGAAGGTGTCGAGCCCGAGCTGAAGCTCGCTCATGGAACCACTCCTCCACGTCATTGACACGTCAACTTGTATGATTGACACGTCAAACAGAGGAAGGCGCCGACTTATGCCCCGCCGACTGCCCACCCGTGACGAGCTGCACACCTGGCGCGAGTTCGTCGAGATCACCGAAGCACTGCGCGCCGCCGTCGCCGCCCGCCTGCAGAGCGACTCCGGCCTCTCCGCGGGCGACTACGCCGTACTCCTGGCGCTCAGCGAAGCCACCGGCCAGCGCCTGCGCTCCTCGGACCTGGCCACCGCCGTCGGCTGGGAACGCAGCCGCCTCTCCCACCACCTCGGCCGCATGGAGCGCCGCGACCTGATCAGCCGAGGCCGAGCCACCGACGACAACCGAGGCGCCCTGGTCACCCTGACCCCGGCGGGCGCGACGGCCTTCCGCGAAGCCACCGCCCCCCACCTCCGCGCCATCCGCGACCTCTTCGTCGACGCCCTCACCCCCGAGCAACTGGCCGCCGCCGCCGACCTGGCCGCTGCCCTCCGTCTCCGGCTCACGAAGTAGCTCGACGACCGGCCGTTGCTCTCGACAATGGCGCCGGAGAAGGAAGAAAGAACGCCGCAGAGGAAGCCGCGGTCGCGGAGGAGCAAGCATTTCTCGACCTGGCTACGGCCCGGCGCGACAGGCTCGTCGCTCACCTGACGGCCGAGCTCGCGCCGGACGCCCCGAACGCGATGGAACAGGCGCGCCACCGCCTGCTGCGCCGGCAGCTCGAGGAGCTGGAGCGAGCACAGGAGGGGCTGGTCTTCGGCCGCCTCGACAGCCTCGACGGCACTGTGCGGCACATCGGCCGGACGGGCCTCCGCGCCGATCGGCGACATCGACCAGGCGGAGGCGGCGCACCGGCACACCACCTGGGAGCAGGCGGTGCAAGCCGCGCTCGGCGACCGCTGGACCGCTGCGGAGCTGACCGTCTGCTACCGGACCCCGCGTGAGGTCATGGAGCTCACCGAACCCGTCCTGCGGCGAGCCGGCAGTCACAACGCCCCGCCCCGGGCGGTCCGCTCCGCCGGCATCGCCCCCTGGGTGCTGACGACCACGCCCGCCTGCCTGGCCGGCGCTGTCGCCGAGGCGGTGCGGCAGCTGGAGCATCGGTGGCACGGCGGCACGGTCGGCGTCATCGCTCCCGCCGATCGCGTCGCCGGTCTGCGGGCCGTGCTGGGTGACGTGCCGGTGCTCACCGCATCCCAGTCCAAGGGGCTGGAGTGGGATGCGGTGCTCCTCGTCGACCCGCCGGGCATCGCCGCCGGGCCGCGCGGCTGGAACGGGCTCTACGTCGCGCTCACCCGCTGCACGCAGGAGCTCGGACAGCTGGTGCTCACTTCATGAAGGGGTCCCAGCGCTCGAGGTCGCGGAGCCAGGCCTTGGCCGAGCTGTCGGAGGGGGCTCGCCAGTCGCCGCGGGGGGAGAGGGAGCCGCCGGCGCTCACCTTGGGGCCGTTGGGCATGGCCGAGCGCTTGAACTGGGCGAAGCCGTAGAAGCGGCGGCAGAAGACCTCGAGCCAGCGGCGGATGGTGGGCAGATCGTAGGCGTTCCGCTTGTGGTCCGGGAAGTGCGGCGGCCACGCCCCGGCTTCCGTGTCGTGCCAGGCGTGCCAGGCGAGGAAGGCGATCTTGGAGGGGCGGAAGCCGTAGCGCAGGACGTGGAAGAGGGTGAAGTCCTGGAGGGCGTACGGGCCGATCTTGCTCTCGGTGGACTGCAGCTCCTCGCCCGGGACCAGCTCGGGGCTGATCTCCGTGTCCAGCACCGACGAGAGCACGTCGTTGACCGCCGCGTCGAACTGGCCGCTCGTGATGACCCAGCGGATCAGGTGCTGCATGAGCGTCTTGGGTACGCCGCCGTTGACGTTGTAGTGGCTCATCTGGTCGCCGACGCCGTACGTGCTCCAGCCCAGCGCCAGCTCGGACAGGTCGCCGGTGCCGAGCACGATGCCGTTGCGCCCGTTCGCGAGGCGGAACAGGTAGTCCGTACGCAGGCCGGCCTGGACGTTCTCGAACGTCACGTCGTAGACGGGCTCGCCGGCCGCGAACGGGTGATCGATCTCCTTGAGCATCAGCCGCGCGGTGTCCGTGATGTCCAGCTCGGTGGCGGTGATGCCCAGGGCGCGCATGAGCGCGTGCGCGTTGGACTTCGTACCCGCCGAGGTCGCGAAGCCGGGCAGCGTGAAGCCCAGGATGTCGGTGCGCGGCCGGCCCGCCCGGTCCATCGCCTGCGCCGCCACGAGCAGCGCGTGCGTCGAGTCGAGCCCGCCGGAGACGCCGATGACCACCTTGGGTCCGCCGATCGCCGCCAGCCGGGTCTGCAGGCCGGCGACCTGGATGTTGTACGCCTCGTAGCAGTCCTGGGCGAGCCGCTGCACGTCGGCGGGCACGAACGGGAACCGCTCGACCCGCCGGCGCAGTCCCAGGTCGGCGTCGGGCGCGTCGAGCCGGAACGCGATGCGCCGGAAGCTGTTCGTGCGCTCGGCGTGCGTACGCCGGTTGTCGTCGAAGGACCCCATCCGCAGCCGTTCCTGCCGCACCAGGTCCAGGTCGACGTCGGCGATGGCGGCCCGGTCGTCCTGCGGGAAGCGGTCGGTCTCGGCGAGCAGCACGCCGTTCTCGAAGATCATCGTCTGGCCGTCCCACGACAGGTCCGTGGTGGACTCGCCCAGGCCGGCGGCCGCGTACGCGTAGACGGCCAGGCACCGCGACGACGCCGACCGGCACAGCATCTTGCGGTCCTCGGCGCGCCCGATGGTGATCGGGCTGCCCGACAGGTTGAGCAGCACCGTGGCGCCGGCGAGGGCGGCCTCGGCGCTCGGCGGCACGGGCACCCACATGTCCTCGCACACCTCGGCGTGCACGACGAGGCCGGGCACATCGTCGGCGGCGAACAGCAGATCCGTACCGAAGGGAATGTCCTGCCCCGCGAACCGGATCGTGCCGCCGCGCTCGTCGTCGCCGCCCGCGATCTGCCGCTTCTCGTAGAACTCGCGGTAGTTGGGCAGGTACGACTTCGGGGCGATGCCCAGGATGCGGCCGCGGTGCACGACGACCGCGCAGTTGTAGAGCCGGTTGCGGTGCTGCAGGGGCGCGCCCACGACGAGTACGGGCATCAGCCCGGCCGATCCGGCGACGACCTCGCCGAGCGCGGTCTCCACCTCGTCGAGCAGCGTGTCCTGCAGCAGCAGGTCCTCGATCGAGTAGCCGCACAGCCCGAGCTCCGGGAAGACCGCGACCGCCACCCCCTCGGCGTCCAGCGCCCGGGCCTGGCGCAGGATCGCGGCGGCGTTGGCGGGCGGGTCGGCGATGGTCGTGTGTCCGGTGCACGCGGCGATGCGGGCGAACCCGTGCTGGTAGATCGATCGGAAGTTCACCCCGTCATGATCCCCTACCCGCGCTGTTCCTAACGCGCATAACGCTCATGCACGATTGCCGGCTGCTCCAGGACCCGGCCGGCGGCGGCGTCGCGGGCGAGGCGGAGGAACTGCGCGTGCGTCCAGGCGAGCGGCGTCGCCGAGTACGTCGGCGTGCCGGGCACCTTCCCGGGCGGCGGCCGGTCGTCCCACACCTGCTCGGGCAGCATCGACCCCGGGCCGGTCGCGCGGGCCATGTCGCCCACCCGGCGCTGCGCGGACCGGCCGAGGGCCAGCTCGTACTCGCCGCGCTCACCGCTGAGCAACGGCCACAACCGGCCCCGGCTGAGCAGGGATCCGTCCGGCTGGCCGTACTCCCACTGCGACCCGTCCGCCTGCTCGCCGAACCCGTCGAACGACGCCCGGTGCCAATAAAGACCATTCCCCGTCCGTACGCCGAGCTGCGCATCGATCACCCGCACACTGTTCGCGACGTCGGGGTCGCCGGCGGGGAGCACGCCGAGGCGGACCAGCTCGAGGAAGCTGGGGTCGACGACACGCCGCTGGTCCACGTTCACCGGTCCGCTGTCACCGATCGTGTAGGGCGTACCCGCGTCGGGGTTGCCGTCCTTGGTCAGCCGGAGGAAGTAGGGCTTGTCCGAGTACGGGCCGGTCGTCGTGAGCGTCCAGTCCTTGACCCGGGCCTGCCACTCGTCGGCCGTGGCCAGGTAGCGTCCGGCGCGCGTGGAGTCGCCGTGCCGCCGGGCGAGGTCCGCCGCGCACACCAGGCCGGCGATCTCGGCGGCGATCGTGCCGGGCGACCAGCCGGACTGGTTCTCCCAGCGCTCCTGCGGCGACCACGGCGCCTGGTCGTAGCCGATCAGGAAGTCGGCGGCGGCCCGGACGTGCTCCCAGGTGTTCCCGTCGGTCCGGCGCAGCTGGTGGGCGAGCACGATCGGCAGGGCCACCTCGTCGAGCTGCAGCCCGCCCCAGAACGGCGTGCCGTCGACCTTCGAGTTCTGCGGGAACGATCCGTCGGCAGCCTGCTGCACCTCGAAGAGGTAGTCCAGGGCCCGATTCGCCCCGGCGACGTCTCCGGCGGCGACGAGCCCGGTGGCGATTTGATACAAATCACGGGACCACACCAGGTGGTACGGGCCGGAGGGGTCGTCGGTGCCGAAGGCCCACGGCATCGCGGGCGCGGCGACGAAGGCTCCGCGATAGGTCTTGTCCTCCGCCGCGGCGAGGACCAGGGCCGACGTGCGCCACAGTTGGCGTTCCCGCTCGGTGCGCAGAGTCTTCGGCGGGCGCTGCAGACCGTGGAGATAGGCATGCCAGCCGGACGCATAGTCACGCGCGATCGCCGGGAAGCCGCGCCGCAGGCTCGCCGTCGCCGTGGCGGACGCGCTCGCCGGAGTGCCGAAGCCGAGCGCCAGCGTGGCGTGACCGCGACGCAGGCGCAGGGCGGCCGTCTGCACGAGGTTCCCGGCGCCCGCGGAGGAGTAACGCCGGTCGAGCCGGCCGTCGCCGAGCAGATCCGTCCAGCCGTCGCTCGTGCCCCGGAAGCCGTTCGACGTCGCCGTGAAGGCGGGCTCGGCCACGAACGCGCTGGCCGCGCCGCCGTCCGTGGCGAGCAGCGTGCCCCGGTCGGTGCGCCCGCTGTCGTTGCCGCGCGTGTTCGCCAGCGCCGGGTCGTAGACGGCGAAAAGGTCGTACCGGCCGCGACCGTCGAAGGTCACATCGGCCAGGACGGTGGCGCGGGCCGGGTCGCTCGCGTAGGTGGCCGTGAGCCGCCAGCGGCCGTGCCGTTCCGTGAAGGTCTGCCGGAAGCTGAGGCTGCGCCCGTCGGTGACCGTGGTGCGCACGTCGGCCGCCTCGGCCGCCCGGACGGCCCGCCGGCGGTCGCTCACGACGAAGTCGAGCGTGCGGGCGCTGGGCGAGTCGGCCGTGGGAAAGTAGATCTCGCCGAGCCCGCCCTCCTTCTGCACGGTGAACCACACCTTGCTGGCCAAGGTGTGCGAGGTGCCGATGCCGGACTTGTCCGCGGGCAGGTACTGCTCGTCGACGCCGGGGGCGCCCGGTGCGGCGCCGGAGGGTGCGCCCGCGGCGGGGACCCCGGTCAGGGCGAGCGTCAGGACTCCGGCGGTGACCAGCAGTGTGTGCGCCACGATGCGCCTCCTCGAACGAACCGTCCGTCCGAGATATACACCGCCCAGCCGATCGAGGCATGTCGATCATCCGGCGCTCGGTGGCCGGCGGCCGGC
>NZ_JAUQWH010000379.1 GCF_030757795.1 Actinoplanes oryzae | reverse complement strand
AGTTCCTGCAGGCGGCGGGGCACGCGCACGGACCAGGTGCGGTCGCGGAAGTGGCGCTTGATCTCGCCGATGATGGTGGGGATGGCGTAGCCGGCGAAGTCGACGCCGCGGTCGGGGTCGAACTTGTCGACGGCCTTGATGAGGCCGACGGTGGCGGTCTGGACGAGGTCGTCGGTGGGCTCGCCGCGGCCGGAGTAGCGGTGGGCGAGGTGGCGGGCCAGCGGCAGCCAGGCCTCGATCGCGCGGTCCCGCAGGGCGG
>NZ_JAUQWH010000378.1 GCF_030757795.1 Actinoplanes oryzae | reverse complement strand
AAGGCTCTGACGGATTGTAGGCGAACGGTTTCAGGTACTATTTCACTCCCCTCCCGGGGTACTTTTCACCATTCCCTCACGGTACTCGTCCGCTATCGGTCACCAGGAAGTATTCAGCCTTACCAGGTGGTCCTGGCAGATTCACAGCAGATTTCAGGAGTCCGCTGCTACTCGGGTGTTCACTAAGAGGCTGGACATTTTCGCTTACGGGGCTCTCACCCTCTACGGCCGGCTTTCCCACACCGTTCAACTAACAACCAGCTTGGTAACTCTT
>NZ_JAUQWH010000377.1 GCF_030757795.1 Actinoplanes oryzae | reverse complement strand
TGACGGCGATCAATCCCCGCCTGCTGGCCGCCAACGGCGTGGGCGCCGACGTCGCCGGTCAGTTGCTGGTCAGCGCCGGTGAGAACCATGAACGGATCGCCTCCGAGGCGGCATTCGCCATGCTCTGCGGCGTGGCCCCGATCCCGGCCAGCTCCGGCAAGACCACCCGATACCGACTCAACCGCGGCGGCGACCGGCAAGCCAACGCCGCCCTCTACCGGGTCGTGCTCTGCCGCCTGCGCTGGGATCCCCGCACCCGCGACTACATGCAACGACGCACCAAAGACGGCATGTCAAAGAAAGAGATCATTCGCTG
>NZ_JAUQWH010000376.1 GCF_030757795.1 Actinoplanes oryzae | reverse complement strand
CAACGGCGTCATTACGTCCGAGGAGGGCGCGGCTCTGCTCAACTAGATAGTTAAGCGTGTCTCGATGTTCGGTGAAAACGATGATCTTTCGTCGGCTGCCGTCCGCCTCGTACATCGACATGTCGTCGAGAAGAAGGCTGCGCAGCTCGGTCCACTTCTTATCGGTGCCGGAGAGGCGTACCCGGCGGGCGAGCTGCTCCAGGTCGGCCAGGACACCGATTTCTGTGTCCAGTTCGGCGATCGTCCGCGCAGCGGTGGCCGCGTCGACGACGCCGTCTTCGAGTTCCTCGCGCTCTTCCTCGGTGAGTTCCTCGAAGCTGTCGTC
>NZ_JAUQWH010000375.1 GCF_030757795.1 Actinoplanes oryzae | reverse complement strand
AGCTCTTTACGCCCAATAAATCCGGACAACGCTCGCGCCCTACGTCTTACCGCGGCTGCTGGCACGTAGTTGGCCGGCGCTTCTTCTGCAGGTACCGTCACTTACGCTTCGTCCCTGCTGAAAGAGGTTTACAACCCGAAGGCCGTCATCCCTCACGCGGCGTCGCTGCATCAGGCTTCCGCCCATTGTGCAATATTCCCCACTGCTGCCTCCCGTAGGAGTCTGGGCCGTGTCTCAGTCCCAGTGTGGCCGGTCGCCCTCTCAGGCCGGCTACCCGTCGTCGCCTTGGTAGGCCATCACCCCACCAACAAGCTGATAGGCCGCGAGCCCATCCCAGACCGAAAAACTTTCCACCA
>NZ_JAUQWH010000374.1 GCF_030757795.1 Actinoplanes oryzae | reverse complement strand
AACGACTTCCCCACTGTCTCAACCACAGGCCCGGCGAAATTGCAGTACGAGTAAAGATGCTCGTTACGCGCGGCAGGACGGAAAGACCCCGGGACCTTTACTATAGCTTGACATTGGTATCTGAATGTAATTGTGTAGGATAGGTGGGAGCCGGTGAAGCTCGGACGCCAGTTCGGGTGGAGGCAATCTTGAAATACCACTCTGTTGGATTTGGGTATCTAACTTCGGGCCCTGATCGGGTCCAGGGACAGTGTCTGGTGGGTAGTTTAACTGGGGCGGTTGCCTCCTAAAGGGTAACGGAGGCGCCCAAAGGTTCCCTCAGCCTGGTTGGCAATCAGGTGTTGAGTGTAAGTACATAAGGGAGCTTGACTGTGAGACTGACGGGTCGAGCAGGGACGAAAGTCGGGACTA
>NZ_JAUQWH010000373.1 GCF_030757795.1 Actinoplanes oryzae | reverse complement strand
GGGTTGTGGGTTGGTTGTTGGTTGAGAATTGCACAGTGGACGCGAGCATCTTGTTTTCTGTGGTTAAGTTGTCAAGGGCGAACGGTGGATGCCTTGGCACCAGGAGCCGATGAAGGACGTGGGAGGCCGCGATAGGCCTGGGGGAGCTGTCAACCTAGCTGTGATCCCAGGGTGTCCGAATGGGGGAACCTGGCACGAGTCATGTCGTGTCACCTGTATCTGAATTCATAGGGTGCAGGGGGGAACGCGGGGAAGTGAAACATCTCAGTACCCGTAGGAAGAGAAAACAACATGTGATTCCGTGAGTAGTGGCGAGCGAAAGCGGATCGAGCCTAAACCGTGTGCGTGTCAAGCTGTCAGGCGTTGCGTATGCGGGGTTGTGGGATTCACTGAGACGTTCTGACAGGCGTCT
>NZ_JAUQWH010000372.1 GCF_030757795.1 Actinoplanes oryzae | reverse complement strand
TAGCGACACCGCCTTGGCCACGTCGCGCGTGCCCAGGTTGGTGGTCAGGATGATCACCGTGTTCTTGAAGTCCACGATGCGACCCTGGCCGTCGGTCAGCCGGCCGTCCTCGAGAATCTGCAGCAGCGTGTTGAAGACGTCGGCGTGCGCCTTCTCGATCTCGTCGAACAGCACGACCGAGAACGGCTTGCGCCGCACCTTCTCCGTCAGCTGGCCGCCCTCGTCGTAGCCGACGTAACCGGGAGGGGCACCGACCAGGCGCGACACGGTGTAGCGGTCGTGGAACTCCGACATGTCGAGCTGGATCAGCGCGTCCTCCGACCCGAACAGGAACTCCGCGAGGGCCTTGGACAGCTCCGTCTTACCGATGCCCGAGGGGCCGGCGAAGATGAACGAGCCGCTGGGGCGCTTC
>NZ_JAUQWH010000371.1 GCF_030757795.1 Actinoplanes oryzae | reverse complement strand
CAAGCGCCCCTCCGGCTCGTTCATCTTCGCCGGCCCGTCCGGCGTCGGTAAGACCGAGCTCTCGAAGGCGCTGGCGGAGTTCCTCTTCGGCTCCGAGGACGCGCTGATCCAGCTCGACATGTCGGAGTTCCACGACCGCTACACGGTCTCCCGGCTCGTCGGTGCCCCTCCCGGCTACGTCGGCTACGACGAGGGCGGCCAGCTCACCGAGAAGGTGCGCCGCAAGCCGTTCTCCGTGGTCCTCTTCGACGAGATCGAGAAGGCCCACCCGGACGTCTTCAACACGCTGCTGCAGATCCTGGAGGACGGGCGGCTGACCGACGGTCAGGGTCGCATCGTGGACTTCAAGAACACGGTGATCATCCTGACCACCAACCTGGGCACGCGCGACGTGGCCAAGGCGGTGTCGCTG
>NZ_JAUQWH010000370.1 GCF_030757795.1 Actinoplanes oryzae | reverse complement strand
GTCATCGATCCAGCACAGGATTTCGACATCGTCGCCGGGTCGGGTGTCGGGCCGGGTGAGCCGGTAATGGGTGAAGTCGGCTTGCCAGCATTCGTTGGGTTGTTCGGCAGCGAAGCGGATGTAAGACGATTTCGGGCGTTTAGCCGGCTCCGCAACGATGAGCCCTTGTGCGCTGAGGTGCCGGGCGATGGTGGCGCGGGAAATGGTGATGTGGTGCTGGTGTTGCAGGTGCCAGCGGATCGTGTCGGGACCGGCGTCGAGGCCTCGTTCGGTGAGGTCTTTGCGCAGGGCCACGATCAGGTCGATCACCGGTTGTTCGAGTGCGGCCGGTGAGGTGTGCGGGCGCCGCGAGCGGGGCTGGTAGGCGGCTTCGCCCTCGGTGCGGTAGCGGGCCATCAGCTTGGACACCCAGCCCTTGGACACCCCGTAGGCGCGGGCGACCTCGGCCTG
>NZ_JAUQWH010000037.1 GCF_030757795.1 Actinoplanes oryzae | reverse complement strand
CCCCGCCGCAGGACGTCGTGCTGGTGGCGGCCGAGACCACCAGCGAGGTGACCTCGCTGCGCGGCACCACCGAGGTCGATCCCCGCGACGGCGGCCACCGCTCGGCGACGATCGAGGTGTCCGGCGCGGACTCCGCCATCGTGACCCGGGACGGCGACGTCACGGTCACCTCGGTGGTGGTCGGCGACACCTTCTACGAGCGGGCCTCCGACGACCCGAACCCGCGTACGGGCAAGGCCGAGCCCGCCGGGCGCCTCGCCCCCTTCGCCTCCTCGACCGGCGCGGTGGTGCGCGCCGCGCTGCAGGGGGCCGAGGTCGACGATCGCGGCGAGGAGAAGGTCCGCGGCGCCACCACGACGCACTACCGGCTGACCATGACGGCGGCGGCGCGCAAGGCGCTCGGTGCCCTGTCGCCGGGCCAGACGGCGTGGTTCGAGCTGGAGTACCCCGACGAGGTGTCGACCATCGACATCTGGGCCGCCGGCGACCTGATCCGCCGGATCACGGTGCAGCAGGAGTCGCAGCGCTCGACGACCGAGTTCTACGACTTCAACCAGCCGATCACCATCGCCGTCCCGCCCGGCTTCTGAGCGAGGCGAGGCGACCCGGTCCCCCTCGGCGAGGGGGACCGGCTCACGTCCTCGCAGCGGAGGCGGTCAGGCAGCTCGATGGCCTGGGCGTGGAACTCGCCCACCTCCACACAGGCCGGCGGGCCCGGCCCGGGCGCTACCGGTCGAAGGACGTGGTGGCCACGGCGACGATGTGGACCGGCTCGGTGCCCGGGCCCAGGCGGACCCAGGTGTGCTCGGACCAGTTCCAGTGCTCGCCGGTGATCAGGTCGTGGGCGACGAACGGGCCGTCCACGCCGAGCGCCGGCAGGTGCAGGTGGATCCAGGTGTCGCGGGTCACCAGCCCTCCACCCGGTAGGACCACCGCCCGGGCCGGTCCGCGCAGACCGTCGCGGACCAGGCGTCGAGCCCGGCGTTGACGCGCACCATGGGCACCGGCGACTCGCGGCCGCCGGGATCCGTGCACACGACGGTGGCCCCGACCGCCTCGTGGCCCTCCCGGAACACCGTCGCGGTGACCTGGAACTCCTCGCCCACCACGGATTTCGCGGGTCTTGCGCCCCCGTCCACGACGGGCGCCACGTCCAGCACAGCGATCCGGCCGATCGGCGTCATGGTTCCGAAGCTAGGCCATGACGGCCCGCCGCGCGCTTGCGTTCGAGCGCACTCCAACGGCTAGCGTCCGGCGTCATGCGTGAAACGACAGGAATGGCCCTGCTCCGCCCCGGCGGTCCGTGGGAGCCGTTCTCCTTCGAGCGCCGGGACCTGCGCCCGGACGACATCGCGGTCCGCGTCACCTGGTGCGGGGTGTGTCACACGGATCTGCACGCGGCGCAGGCGCTGACCGAGGGCGCGCCGCCGCTGGTGGCCGGGCACGAGTTCGTGGGAGAGGTCGCGGCCGTCGGCGCCGGGGTCACCGCGTTCCGGGTGGGTGATCCGGTGGCGGTCGGCGGGATCGTCGACTCGTGCGGGGAGTGCGCTGCCTGCCGTACGGGGGAGGAGGTCTTCTGCACCGAGGGCCTGACCGGCACCTACGGCGGCGTGGACCGGATCGACGGGTCGCCGACCCTCGGCGCCTACGCCGGGGAGTACGTGGTGCGCGAGTCGTTCGCCTACGCGCTGCCGCCCGGCCTCGACCCGGCGGGAGCGGCGCCGCTGATGTGCGCGGGCATCAGCACCTTCGAGCCGCTGCGGCACTGGAACGTGGGGCCGGGCCAGCACGTCGGCGTGGTCGGCCTGGGCGGGCTCGGGCATCTGGCGGTGAAGTTCGCCAAGGCGCTGGGCGCGCGGGTGACGGTCTTCACCACGTCTCCCGGCAAGGAGCGGGCGGCGCTGGAGCTCGGCGCCGACGCCGTGGTCGTCGGCTCCCGCGGGGAGGCGAACGGGCTCGACCTCATCCTCGACACGGCGTCCGCCAAACATGATCCGACGCCCTACCTGCGGGCGCTGCGCACCGACGGCACGCTGTGCATGCTGGGCATCCCCGACCGGTACGAGCCGGAGCCGCTCGCCATGGCGTTCGGCCGCAAGCGCCTGACCGCCTCGGCCGGCGGGGGCCGGGCCCGCACCCGCGAGATGCTGGACTTCGCCGCCCGCCACGGCATCACCGCCGACGTCGAGAAGGTGCCGGCCCGCGAGGTCGGCGCCGCGCTGGACCGCCTGGACCGCAACGACGTCCGCTGGCGGTTCGTGCTCGATCTCGCCGATCTAGGATGACGTGTGACCGCCACCCTCGGCATCCGGGAGCTCGCCGAGCTGACCGGCCTGACCCCGCACACGCTGCGCTGGTACGAGCGTGCGGGCATCCTGCCCCGTGTCGCCCGGACCGCGGACGGCCGCCGCCGCTACGACCCGGAGGCCGTCAAGGCCGTGCGGCTCGTGCAGGCGTTGCGCCGCACCGGCATGCCCGTCGCCGAGATCCGCACCTTCGTGGGCTTCGGCCCGGGCACGCCGGCCAACACCCGGCGCCGCATCGAGGTCCTGCGCCGCCAGGAGGCCGAGCTCCACCGCCGCCTCGCCGAGCTGCACGACGACCTGGCGATCCTGCGCGCCAAGATCGACGACTACCACGACATCATCGCCACCGGCCGCGACTGCGAGACCGACATCCTGACCGCATTCCCGGCGCCGCGGCGCACCGATCCGGCCCGGCGGCCGCTCCCGTGACGGGCGATCAGCGCAGGAGCGGGTCCGGCCGCCACTCCTCGGCGGGCCAGCGCCGCTGGTCGATGTCGCCGATGACCTGGGCGTAGCCGGCGACGTGCGCGTCGAACTCGGCCCGGGTGGGCAGGTCGTGGTGGGCGCCCCGGGCGCGGCGGAGCCGGTGTCGCAGCTGGTGCTCGGTCCACGAGGCGGTGTAGCCGTGCATCGCGGAGCGGTGGGCCTCCTCGCTCGTCACCGTCGTCAGCAGGGCCCAGCACGCCAGCTCGCCGACGACGGCCGCGTGGACGTGCCGGCCGGAGGCGTCGCCGGGGTGGGCGGCACCGATCTCCGCGACCTGGTCGATCAGCGCGTGCACCTGCGGTGCCGGGCGGGTACGACGCACGAGCCCGGCGAACCTCTCCGGGTGCCGGGCCAGCGTGGCGCCCAGATAGACCGTGAGCGCCTCGGTCGACCCCTCGAAGATCCGGAACAGCCGATAGTCGCGGAAGTGCTGGCCGACGGTGTTGGTGTCGAGGAAGCCGCGGGCGCCCAGCACCTGCAGGGCCGTGTCAATGGCCTGCCAGCCCAGCTCGCACCCCAGGATCTTGGCGCAGAAGTACCAGGGCTCCGGCACCTCCCGGCCCTCGTCGCGCCACGCCGCGATGCGGGAGGTCAGGATCTCCACCGCCTGGGTCGCGGCCGCCGCCTCGGCCAGCACCTGGCGGATGCGGCCGTTCTCGGCCATCGACCCGGTGGCGATCTCGCGGTTTCCCGCGAACCGCTGGGCCAGCTCCAGCGAGCGCATGGCCGCTCCCGTCGCCATCGCGGCGAGCACCGCGCGGCCGCCCGTGAACGCCGCCTTGGCGGTGGTCAGGCCGTGGCCCTCGGCGCCCAGCAGCGCGCCCGGGGGCACCCGCAGATTGTTGAACACGAGGTCGTACTGGGGCACGGCGCGCAGGCCCAGCGTCAGCATCTCCGGGCCGATGCCGAAACCGGGGGTACGGCTGTCGACGAGGAAACCGGTGATGCCCAGGAGGTGGCCGTGCTCGTCGCGGAGCCCGGCGAAGATGTTCACGTAGCGCGCGTCGCCGCCCAGCGAGATCCACTTCTTGGCGCCGTTGATCGTGTACGAGCTGTCGGCGTGCCGGATCGCGCTGGTGGTCATGCCCCGCACGTGCGAGCCGATGCCCGGTTCGCTGACGGCGCTGGTGGTCAGGGCGCGTCCCGTGGCCAGCCGGGGCAGCACGGCGCTCTTCACCTCCTCCGTCGCGGCGAGCAGGATCGGCGCCGCGCCGAGCGTGTTGTGCACCGCGCAGAAGACGGCGAGGTTGGCGTCGATCGCCCCGAGCTGGGTGAAGACCCGGTTCATGTCGGTGTGCGACAGCTCCTGGCCGCCGAACTCGCGGGGGATCTGCATGCCGAGCAGTCCCGCGTCGGCGAACTCCGACATCAGTGCGGGGGGCAGGGACCGGCGTTCGTCCATCAGCCGGGAATTGAGGAAATCCTGGGCGTACGAGCGCAGGAACTGCAGCATTCTCGTGGCCGAAGAGGGCTCCGGCCGATCGTCCGCCGCGAAGAGAACGGCGTCCTGGCCGGGGGCTCGGGTTCCCGTCATGCATTCCTCCGGGGATGTCGACATGCGCCGGCCGCGCGTCATCGTCGGGGCCGGGGCGAATGTCGCGTACAGGCGCTGCCGTTGCCTCGGAAATGGGGGAAGGCGGAGGCGCAGCGATCCGGTGCCGGCATGCCCGCGCGCATCCCGCGCGCGGCATGAGATCGACCGTTCCAAGGGTCGTGAGCGTACGTTCGGCTGTCCCGACCGAACTCTACAACGGGCGCCTTGGTTCCTCAACGGGGTCAAGCATGCACGCTGAGTGAGGAGTTGTCAGGGCCGGCCCTCGCGGGCATGGATCTGCGCGACCAGCTCCGCGGCGAGCGCCTTGATCGTCTCCAGCCCGGGGCGGCCCCAGGGCCGCGGCTCGACGTCGACCACGCAGACCGTGCCGAGCGCGACACCGGTCCGGTCGATCAACGGCGCGCCCAGGTACGACCGGATGCCGATCTCGTCCACCACCGGGTTGCCGGCGAACCGCGGGTAGTCGCAGACGTCGTCGAGCACCAGGGCCTTGCGCCGGACCACGACGTGCGGGCAGTACCCGTGCTCGCGCGAGAAGGTGCGACCGGCCAGCCCGGCGCGCAGGGCCGCCGGGATCGAGGTGCCGGCGTACAGGCCGCCCAGGTACTGGCGGTCGGCCTGGATGAAGTTCACCATCGCCAGCGGCGCCTTGGTGATCTCGCCGGCGCGCCGCGCGAACTCGTCGAGCCGCGGGTCGGCGTCGTGCCCCAGGCCGAGCTCGCCCAGCCGGCGCAGGCGGACCGGCACCTCGGGATCGGCCGGGGTGAGGGGCTGGTGTCCGGAGAGGTCGTAGATCATGCCGGGGCTCCGATCGGTCATCGGCGGGTCTGCTGGGCCAGGAGGTGGTGCATCAGGCTGATGAGTACGCCGGTGGCGGAGCGCCGATCACGTGCGTCGCACAGCACGATCGGGTTGTCCGGCTTGAGGTCCAGGGCAGTGCGCACGTCCTCCGGCTCGTACCGGCAGGCCGGGTCGAACTCGTTGACCGCGACCAGGAAGCCGATGCCCCGCGACTCGAAGAAGTCGACGGCCGGGAAGCAGTCCTCCAGCCGGCGGGTGTCGGCCAGCACGACCGCGCCCATCGCGCCGCTGGACAGCTCGTCCCACATGAACCAGAAGCGCTCCTGGCCGGGGGTGCCGAACAGGTAGAGCACATGGTCCCTGCTGATGGTGATGCGGCCGAAGTCCATCGCGACGGTCGTCGTGACCTTGTCCTCGACCCCGGTCAGCCGGTCCGTGCCCACGCCGGCGGTGGTGAGCAGCTCCTCGGTGTGCAGCGGCTCGATCTCGCTGACCGAGCCGACGAACGTCGTCTTGCCCACGCCGAAGCCGCCCGCGATCAGCAGCTTGAGCGGGGACGGGAACCCCTCAGATCCGTCGTTCAAGAGCATTGAGGATGGTCTCCAGTACCGTCAGGTCGGTGGCATCAGCCATCGGGTCGGGGGCGCGGGTGTCCACCACGCCCCAGTCCACCAGGTCGGACAGCAGGATCTTGGTGACGACCGCGGGCAGCCGCAGCCGCGCCGCGACCTCGGCGACCGTGGTGACGCTGCGGCAGAGGCCGAGCGCCTGGGCGTGCTCCGTGCCGAGCAGCCCCTGCGGCCGGCGGCCGGTGGCGATCACCATCGACAGCAGCTCCAGCCGGGTGGTCGGCTCGGTCCTGCCGTCGCTCACCGTGTACGGCCGGATGAGCCGTCCCGCCGCGTCGTCGAACCAGTGCTCGTCGTCGGTGCCCGGCACGCTCACCGCCCGCGCGCACCCAGGAACTCGGCCTCGTGGCGGGCCGGCGTCGACAGGTACGGCCGGACGCTCTTGACCAGCTGCGCCATCTCGTAGCCCAGCACGCCCGGGTCGGCCGCCTTGCCCGCCAGCACCGCCAGGACCGCCCCGGAGCCGGCCGCGGAGACGAACAGCAGCGCCTCGTCCAGCTCGGCCACGACCTGCCGGACGCCGTCGCTGCCGCCGAGCCGGGTGCCGGCGCTGCGGGCCAGCGAGAACAGCCCGGAGGCGACCGCGGCCAGGTGGTCCGCGCCGTCGTCGTCGAGCCCGTGGGCGGCCTTGCGCAGCCCGTCGGACGACAGCAGCAGCGCGCTCCTCGTGCCCGGTACCCGGTCGATCAGGCCGGACAGCAGCCAGACCAGGTCCTGGGACGTACGTGCGGGTTCGGTGCGCGACATGAGAGCCGGGCCTTTCTGGGTTCGGGACCGCTGGTCAGTCATGGCTGCCGGGGGCGGGCGCGGCCGCCTCGCCCTGGGAGACGCCGCTCATGAACGACGCCATCAGGCCGGGGTGGTGCTCGCCGGCCTCGTCCGCCGCCGGGCGGGACGGGCCGAGCTGCAGTTGCGGGGCCATGTGGGTCTGCCGGCGGCGGCGCGGCAGCGGGGGCCGCGACGACGCGTCCGGCGCCGGCTGCCCGGGGATCCGGCTCTGCAGCGGGACGCGCCGCTCGAGCGGGGGCCGCTCCGGAACCTCGGACGGCAGCTCGAGCCGTTGCGTCTCCTCGATCAGGGCCGGTGCGGGGGACTCCGGCGCCGCCTCGGCCGCCGCGCCGATCAGCTGCGGCGGCAGGATGATCACGGCCTGGGTGCCGCCGTAGATGTTGGTCTGCAGCTGCACGACGATGCCGTGCTGCCGGGCGATCATCGAGACCACGTAGAGCCCGATCCGCCCGTCCCGCAGCAGGTCGTCGAGGTCGGTGTCGTCGGGGTCGGCCAGCAGCTGGTTGACCCGGTCCAGGTCGGCGCGCTGCATGCCGAGCCCGCGGTCCTCGACCTCGACCGCCATCCCGGCGGCGACCCGCTGGGCGCGCAGCAGCACCTGGGTGTGCGGCGGCGCGAACATAGTCGCGTTCTCGATGAGCTCGGCGATCAGGTGGATGACGCTGGCCACGGCGTGCCCGGGAAGCGTGCCGTCGATCGGCGGCACCAGCTTGACCCGCGAGTAGTGCTCCACCTCGGCGACCGCGGAGCGCAGCACCTCGGTCAGCGCGATCGGCCGGCTCCACTGCCGGCGCGACACCGTGCCGCCGAGCACCGCGAGGTTCTCGGCGTGACGCCGGATCCGGGTTGCCAGGTGATCGACCTGGAACAGGCCCTTGAGCAGGTCGGGGTCCTCGACCTCGTTCTCCAGCGCGTCGAGCAGCATGATCTCGCGGTGGACCAGCGACTGCAGCCGCCGGGACAGGTTGACGAAGACCTCGACGTGCCTGTCGCCGGTGGGCGCCGCGGGTTGCGCCTGCGCCTGCCGCAGCCGCTCGCGGAGCTCGTCGATCTCGGTCCGGGCCGCCGCCAGCTCGGACCGGCACTCGGACAGCGCGGGAGGCGGCGCCGCGGCCGGGTCCGGTGGCGCGCCCGGCCGCGAGCCGGAGCGCCGGCCCGCCCGGACGGCGAACAGGACCGCGCCGAGCACCGCGACCACGGCGACGAGATACGGAATGGGGACCATGGGCATCCTTGTTTTCGTCGATGCGGCAATGTCCGGCCGGTGTAGAAGGCAATGACTGTAGTGGCCGCCGGATGCGTGACCAAGGACGGAATTCCGGACGCCATCGAATGGGTGAACAGGCCGTCACGCGAACGCCGGTACCGGCGTTGAGTCACCATGGCCACCACCGTGCCCGCCCCGTCGTCTCTGGGGGAATCGCACACCCTGTGCGACGGATTGCGCCCTGCGCAAACGGCGGCGGTATTGCGGCCGGTCGCCATTCCGGCCACCGGAAAAATTCCCGCTTCGGCGTAGCGGAAACTCCGGGTCAATCCCGGGTCGTCAAGCGATAGCTGTCAATGTGCCGCCGCGTCGGCCGGGGCTGCGTCCCGAGCGGGCCGCCCCGGCCGTCCCGGTACCCGCGGTCGCCGCCCGGCAATTTCGGAATAAATTTCGCGTTCTGCCTCCTCGCCCGTCGCCCCGGCGCTACGGTCGGCGACGGGAGAGTCCGGGTCGTGAGGAGAAGGCCGCAGCGTTGTTCCCGTCGTTCGTCCGGTCCGCGGACCCGGTGCTGGTCGTCGGCGCGGGCCTCGCCCTCTGCGCGCTGGCCACGGCGCTGCTGCGCCGCAAGGTCAAGCCGGTCGTCGAGGCCGCCGGCCGCGACCTGATCGCCCGGCTGCGGCCGCACCTGCCCGCCGGGCTGCGCCGGGTGGCCCGCGGCTGGTACGACCGGGTCGACCCGGCGACCGTACGCTCCATCCTGGTGGCGGCCGCGGCGGCCGGGATCGCCTGGTCCGCGGCGCAGACCCTGCACCTGGTCGGCGCGGTCACCGCCTCGATCTCCGCGATGCTGTCGGTGCACCTGAGCGCGCACGCCTCGGTCCGCGACGGGACCAAGCGCCTGGTCGGCACGCTCGCCGGCATCGGCATCGCGGTGGCCGTGTGGGGCGTGTCCGGCCCGAGCCCGGTGTCGATCGCGGTGATCGCCGGGTGCGGGCTCGTGGTCGGCCGGCTGTTGCTGCTCGGCGACGGTGCGGTCGCCGTGTCGGCGACGTCGCTGGGCGTCCTGGTCACCGGCGGCGTCACCGAGGCCGTCGTCTGGGAGCGGGTGGGGGCGACGGGGCTGGGCATCGTGGTCGGCGTGATCCTGTCGCCGCTCGTCGGCGGGATGACACCGCTGGAGCGCGCCCACGACAAGCTGGCGCACCTGTCGTCCGAGATCGCCCGCCTGCTCGGCGACCTCGGCGCCGGGGCGGCCCGCGGGTACGGCCGGGACCAGGCCACGCAGTGGCTGGCGCGCTCCCGCCGGCTCGGCGAGTCCCTGGGCGAGGCGGTCGACGCCGTGGAGGACCTGGACCGGCAGGCCCGCTGGTCCCTGACGACCCCGCTCACGGAGGTGGCCCCGGTGCACCACACCTGCCGGGTGCTCGAGCACGGGGTGCACCAGGTGAACTCGGTGGCCCGGACGCTCTTCGACGCCGCCGCCACGCCGCACTGTCCCGGTGTGCCGGACGACATCGGTCCGCTGCTGACGGCCGCCTCGGAGGCGTTCGCCGCGCACGCCCGGCTGGAGACCGATCCGGACGCCGACACCACGCAGGACGCCGGCGCCCTCGAGGACCTGCTCGACGACCTGCGCGAGGCCCGGCGGCACACGCTGCGCAAGGTGCGCACCGAGATCGACGACACCGGCGTGCTGGTCCTCACCGGCTCGATCATCACCGACATCGACCGGATGGCCGGCGCCCTGGAGCGCTCGGCGCCCGCGCTCACCGTCGACGCCCGGGAGCCGGGCCCCGGCATCCCGGCGGTCTCGGAGGTGGTGCCCGCGGTGCGCAGCTTCTGGGAGAGGGCACTGACCACCAAGGGTGAGCCCGGCGCCGGCGATCCGCGCAAGCAGTGACGGCCGGTCCGGCGGAGGCATTGACATTCGCCGATGTTGGAGACAACGTTGTCAGCGCCATTGATGAAGGGACGGCACCCCCATGCTCCGTACCCTCGCCACGGCGGTCCTGGTCACCGCCGCAGCACTCACCGTTCCGCAGGCCGCCCACGCGGCGGACCTCGCCCTCACCCCGTACGTCAATCCCCTGGTCGGCACCGACGACAGCAACTCGCCCAACCCGGTCGGCGGCGGCGCCGGTGGCAGCACCTTCCCCGGTGCCACCGTGCCGTTCGGCATGCTGCAGTTCAGCCCGGACACGCCGACCGCGTCCCCCTCCGGCTACCGCGACCGCGACCGGACGATCGAGTCGTTCAGCCTCACCCACTTCAACGGGGCCGGCTGCCCGAACAACGAGGACCTGCCGATCCTGCCGGTCACCGGCGCGATCGGCGCGTCGCCGGGCAGCTCGTGGACCAGCTACGCCTCCGGCTACACCAAGAGCAACGAGATCGCCCAGGCCGGCTACTACAAGAACCGGCTGGACAAGTACGGCGTCGACGCCGAGCTGAGCGCCACCACCCGCACCGGCGCGCTGCGGCTGACCTACCCGGCCACCACCAGCGCCCGGGTGCTGATCAACGCCAGCCGCTCCGCCACCGGCGACCGCGCCGGCACCGTGACCGTCACCGGCAACCGCGTCTGGGGCGAGCACACGGCGGGCGGCTTCTGCGGCGGCCGTACGTACAAGATGTACTACTCGATCCTCTTCGACCGGACGCCCACCGGGGTCGGCACGTTCAACGGCGGCACCGTGACGGCCGGGTCCACGACGGCGAGCGGCACCCAGGCCGGCGCCTACGTCACCTTCGACACCACCTCGAACGCCGTGGTCAACGCGACGATCGGCGTCTCGTTCGTCAGCGTCGCCAACGCGCAGAACAACGCCACCGCCGAGGCCGCGGCCTTCGCCACCGTACGCTCCCAGGCGGACGCCGCGTGGAACACCGCGCTCAACCGCGTGCAGGTGAGCGGCGGCAGCGCCCAGGAGCTGCAGAAGTTCTACACCGCCCTCTACCACGTGCTGCAGAACCCGAACGTGGCCAGCGACACCAACGGGGAGTACCGCGGCTTCGACGGTGCCGTGCACACCGCCTCCCATCCCGTCTACCAGAACTATTCGGGCTGGGACATCTACCGCTCGTGGTCCGCACTCGTCGCGCTGATCGCCCCGGACGTGATGAGCGACATCGTGAAGTCGATGGTGCTCGACGGCCAGCAGGGCGGCCTGCTGCCGAAGTGGTCGCAGCAGAGCATCGAGGACTTCGTCATGCCCGGCGACCCCGGGCCGATCATCGTGGGCAGCGCGTACGCGTTCGGCGTCCGCGGGTTCGACACCGCCGCCGCCCTGGCGCTGATGAAGAAGAGCGCGACCGGCGGCAGCACGCAGGGCTACGTCCTGCGCGGCAACCAGGCCACGTACGACGCCAACCAGTTCATCCCCGGCAACCCGTCGGAGACCCTCGAGTACGCGTCCAGCGACTTCGCCATCGCCCAGTTCGCCGGGGCGCTCGGCGACACCGGCGCGTACGCCACGTACAGCGCCCGCTCGCAGTACTGGCGCAGCCTGTTCAACGGCGAGTCGTCGTACATCCACACCCGCGACGGCGGCGGCGCCTGGTCGAGCCCGCTCAACCCGGCGCAGGAGAGCCCGTACGTCGAGGGCAACGCCGCGCAGTACACCTGGATGGTGCCGCACAACCTGGGTGCCCTGATCACCCTGATGGGCGGGCAGGCCACCGCCGTGCAGCGCCTCGACCACCACTTCACCGAGCTCAACGGCGGGCTGTCCCGGCCGTACTTCTACATCGGCAACGAGCCGGAGCACAGCGTGCCGTGGACCTACAATTTCGCCCGCAAGCCCGCCGGGGCGAGCGACGCCGTGCGCCGGGTGATGGCCGAGTCGTTCACCACCGGCGCCGGCGGGCTGCCCGGCAACGACGACCTCGGCGCGACCTCCGCCTGGTACGTCTGGTCGGCGCTCGGCTTCTACCCGGTCACACCCGGCGCGGACACCCTGGCCGTGCACGGCGGCGTCTTCCCGAGCGTGGTGATCCAGCGGCCGGCCGGCGCCATCACCGTCACCGGCGGCAGCGCCACCAACCGCTACGTCCAGTCGCTGTCGGTGGGGGGCACTTCCACCACCCACAACTTCTTCCGGTACGCCGACATCGCCGGCGGCGCGACGATCGCGTACACGATGGGCAGCACGCCGTCGTCCTGGGGAACCGGCGCCGGTGACATCCCGCCGAGCTTCACCGACGGCCGCACCTCGCCGCCGGCCGAACCGGACCTCGGGGCGAACCTCGCCCTGGGCGCCAGCGCCGGCGGCAGCGCGTCCTGCGCCGCCACGGAGTCGCCGGCGAAGGCGGTCGACGGTGCGATCGCGGGGAACAGCAAGTTCTGCTCCGGCGCCGCTCCGCAGCAGCTGCAACTGGACCTCGGGTCGGCGCGGACGGTGAGCTCGTTCGTCGTCAAGCACGCCGGGCTCGGCGGCGAGCAGACCGGCTGGAACACCGGCGCGTACACGATCGCCACCAGCACCGACGGCACGACCTGGAGCAACGCCGTCACGGTGACCGGCGCCAGGGCCAGCCGCAGCTATCTGCCGATCCCCGCCCGCACCGCCCGCTACGTGCGGTTCGAGGCGACCCAGCCGGCCGCGGACGGCACCGGCACCGCCCGGGTGTACGAACTGGAGGTGTACGGCAGCAGCAGCGCGCCGGCCGACCTGGCGTTGCGCCGCCCGGCCACCGCGGACTCGTCCTGCGCCGCCGCCGAGGGGCCGGACCGGGCGTTCAACGGCAGCTGGCTGGGCGGCTGGAACGACAAGTGGTGCTCGCAGGGCAGCACCAAGTGGCTGCAGGCGGATCTGGGCACCGCCCAGCACATCGGATCGGTGGTGATCCGGCACGCCGGAGCCGGTGGCGAGGTCCCGGCGTGGAACACCCGCGACTTCGACGTCCAGACCTCCGCGGACGGCGCCACGTGGACCACGCGCGCGCAGGTCCGGGGCAACACCGCGGACACCACGACAAGCACGGTGAACGCCGATGCCCGGTACGTGCGGATCGCCGTGGTGACCCCGGCGCAGAACGGCTCCGCCGCGGCGCGGATCTACGAGGTGGAGGTGCGCGGCTAGGCAATTTGCGGCGGTGGGGGCCTTCCGTCGTACAGGATGATCAGTCTTTGCCGCCGCAGTTGCCGTAACGGTCATCGATCTTGCAGGGTGGCGACATGATCATGTCCCACCCGACGGTCGCCGAGCGGGCACCGGCCCGCCCGGCGATCGGGCACAGCGTCGCGGAGAACCTGCTCGCCCTCACCATGGGCACCCTCATCACCGCCGTCGGCCTCTACCTGGTCAAGTCCGCGGGCGCGGTGACCGGCGGGACGGCCGGGCTGGTGCTGCTGCTCGCCCGGCTGACCTCGGGGCCGTTCGGGCTGATCTTCGCCCTGGTGAACGTGCCCTTCGCGGTGCTGGCGTGGCGGCGCCGGGGTCCCCGCTTCGTGGTCAGCTCGGTGCTGTCGATCCTGCTGCTCGCCGGCTTCTCCCTGATCCAGCCGCGGCTGCTGCCCCTCGACGACGTCAACCCCGTCTACGCCGCCCTGCTCGGCAACCTCGCCGCCGGGATCGGCCTGCTCATCATCCTGCGCCACCACAGCAGCCTCGGCGGCTTCAACGTGCTCGCCCTGGTCTGCCACGACCGCTTCGGCTGGCGGGTCGGATACGTGCTGCTGGCCCTCGACGTGGCCGTGGTGATCGCCTCGGCCTTCGTCATCCCCTTCTCCGCCGTCCTGCTGTCCGCGGCCGGGGTGGCCGTGCTCAACCTGGTCCTCGTGGTCAACCACCGCCCCGGACGCTATCCCGCCGCCATGTGAGCCCGGCTCAGGCGCACCAGTCGTCGCTGGTCCGGGGACATGTGCTGGGAGGACCAGCCTGACTCCGGCCCGAATCGCAGGTGGCTGGGAGCCTGTCCCGCACCTCGGCACGCCGCACCGCAGCCTCCTGTCGAGGGGATGGCCGGTCCCCATTTTCTGCCTCGATGACGCTGCTGTCGACCGCCGTATTGACGCAAACCACTGGTAGGGACGACCGTGCTCGTGCGGCCGACGGCTATACCACTGGTCAGTCCGGCCGCTCCGTACCCGGCAGGTCCTCCCCAGGCCGGCCGGGATCCCCCACGACAAGGAGCCCACCCCCCATGGGTCTGTCCCCCCGTCGCAAGATCGCCCTGGGCGCGGTCCTGTCCGCCACCGCCGTGGCCCTCGCCGGCGCCGCCGTCGCCACCGCCTCGACCAGCAGCGCGGCGACCAGCTGCGGCGTGCTCTTCGACGACTTCTCCTACACCTCGCGCACCGACGCGGCGCTGAGCCGGCACGGCTGGAGCATCCGCACCAGCGCCGGTGGTCCCGGCGTCGCCGGCGCCGGCTGGCTCGCCGGCAACGTGTCCTTCCCGACCGTCGACGGGCAGCAGGTCGCCCAGCTCAAGGCGGTTACCGACGGCACCGCCGGCGGGACCTCGCACGCCGAGTTCTCGCAGAGCAACCGGCGCTTCCTCGAGGGCACCTATCTGGCCCGGATCAAGTTCGCCGACGCGCCGGCGAGCGGGCCCGACGGCGACCACGTGAACCAGACCTTCTACACCATCTCCCCGCTGGCCGCCCCGCGCGACCCCAGCTACTCCGAGATGGACTTCTCCGAGTATCTGCCCAACGGCGGCTGGGGCGAGGCGGGCCCGATCAACTACCAGACCACCTGGTACACCTACGTCCCCGACCCGTGGTACGCCGACAACCAGCACAGCCAGCAGCAGCGCAGCATCGCCGGCTGGCACGACGTGATGGCCACCGTCGCCGACGGCCACGTCCGGTACTACATCGACGGCGCGCTGGCCGGCGACCACTCGGGCAAGGTCTACCCCCGGCAGAACATGTCGATCGACTTCAACCAGTGGTTCATCGACCTGGCCGGGCACACCGGCGGCACCAGCACCTACCTGCAGTCGATCGACTACGTCTACCACGCCAAGAAGCAGGTCCTGACCCCGGCGCAGGCGGCCTCGGCGATCGGCACCTACCGCGCCGCGGGCACCACCTTCGCCGACAACGTCACCGCCGCGAACGACTGCGACCCCGGCGCGCCCGCCGCCACCACCCCGCCGTCCGGTGGCGCGACGATGCTGCAGTCGACCTTCAGCGGCCGCTGCATCGACATTCCCAACGCCCAGCCGACGGCCGGCACCCTCCTGCAGACCTGGGACTGCAACGGCAGCGACGCGCAGAAGTGGTCGTTCGCGGCGGACGGCACCCTGCGCGCGATGGGCAAGTGCCTGGACCCGGCCGGCGGCGCCCTGGCCAACGGCACCCGCATCCAGCTGGCCGACTGCACCGCCAACCCGGTGCAGCGCTTCACCCTCACCGCCGCGAGCACCCTGGTCAACACCTCCTCGGGCCGCTGCGTCGACCTCAAGGACTGGGCCGGCGGCAACGGCGCCGCGCTCCAGCTCTGGGACTGCGCCGCCACCGCCAACCAGCTCTGGGGCAAGCTCTGACCCGGCGCGCAGATCAGCGCGCCCGGCCCTGCCTGCCCCGCGGGCTCAGCGGGGCAGGCGGGCGGTGAAGGAGGTGACACCGTCGGCGGCCGGGTCCAGCGTCAGCGACCCGCCGTGCCGATCGGCGACCGCCGCGGCCAGGGCCAGGCCGAGACCCGTGCCCGCAACACCGCGGCGGCGGGCCTCGTCGCCGCGGTAGAACAGGTCGAACACGTGGTCGCGCTCGCTCGCCGGGATCGCCGGGCCCCGGTTGGACACCGTCAGGGTCGCGGCCAGGTCGTCGCCGGTCAGCCGCACGGTGACGGTCGAGCCGGGATCCGCCCACGTCAAGGCGTTCCTGATCATCTCCTCCGCGAGCTGGCGCAGCCGGGCGGGATCGCCGTCGAGCGGCAGCGAGCCGGGGGTGTGCAGGTCGACGAGGTCCGCGTCGCCGGCCAGGGCGCCGGTGACCTCCAGCAGGACGGCTGCCAGGTCGGTGCGCTGCTTGCGGACGTCGAAGCGCCCGGCCCGCAGCGCGGCCACGTCGAGAAGCCGGAGGACGACGGCGCGCAGGCTCGCGGCGTTGCGTTGCATGACCGTGAGCATGTGCCGCTGGTCGCCGGTGAGGCCGGGCTCGTCGAGCAGCAGGTCGGTGCAGGACTGGATGCTGGTCAGCGGCGTGCGCAGCTCGTGGCCGGCCAGCGCGATGTACTGGTCGTGCGCGCCGGCGAGGTCGGCGGCGAGGCGCTCGGCGCTCCGGCGTACGAGATAGGCACCCAGCGGCGGCGCGATGCCGGTGATCATCTCGGTGCGCACGTCATCCGGCATCGCCACCGTGGCGCTGTAGCAGACCAGCACCCCGATCGCGGGCGCGCCGTGGGGGAGCGGGACCGCCACGGCCGTCCGCAGCGGGTCCCCGTCCCCGTGCGCCTCGTGCCCGGCCGGCGGATTCACCAGCCACACCGGCTTGCCGCTCCGCCACGCACGACCCGGCAGACCCGCGCCGGAGGCCAGGACGCCGGGCCCACGCGGGGCCGGATCGCGTCCGGGGTCCGCCCACCGGCTCACCCGGCGCATTGTGCGCGTGCCGTCGTCGCACATCCACAGCTCGGCCTCGTCCCAGCCCAGCATCGACCCCGCCGTGGCCACCGCCTCGGCGTACACCTCCTCGTCCGGCCGCGGCTCCGCGACCACCCGGGCGATGGCCAGCTCGCACCGCTGGAACTGGGCGATGCGCCGGGAGATCGTGGTGTCGTGGATGGCCTCGACCGCGGTCACGCCCGGATGCCCGGCGACCGGGCGGCTGTGCACGCGGAAGAACCGCCGGGGCCGCCCCGGGACGACCTCGACGACCTCGGCGTCGCGGACCTCCTCACCGCGCAGGGCGCGCAGCAGCGGCAGGTCCGGCCCCAGCGGGTGCCCGTCAGGACTCCGCAGGTGCAGCCGCGCCTCCCGGTCGGCGGGGGCCAGCTCGGCGATGTCCGGGCCGAAGAGCTCGCGGGCCGCCTCGTTGTAGAGCACCGGCCGCCCGTCGTCGTCGCTGCCGATGACCGCGACCTCCAGGCTGTCGACGACCGCCTGCAGCGCCTCGTGCCGTTGTTGCAGCCGGCGCCGGGCGAAGACCTCGGCCTCCATCTGGTCGGTGCGCGCCCGCAGCTCGGTGGCAAGCTGGGCCACCTCGACGCCGCCGTGCCGGGCGCGCACGTACGACGTGACGTCCTCGACGCGGTGGACGATCCAGTGCAGCCGCCCGTCCGGACCGAGCACCGGCGCGTTGACCGGCGCCCAGTACCGGACGTCGAAGCCGCCGGGCCCCGGGATGTCGTACTTCTGGATCGCCATGACGTCGGAGGCATGATCCCGCAGCACCCTGCGCAGGGACGCGCCCAGCTGGGCCACCCCGTCGGCCCGCGGATCGGCCGGGTTGTCCGGGAAGGCGGCGAAGACGGGCACCCCCACCAGGTCTTCCCGGGTCCGCGCGGTGGCCGCCAGATAGGCGTCGCTCGCCTCGACGATCGTCAGCTCCGGGTCCAGGACCAGCAACGCCACGGGAGCACCACGGAACAGCGCGCGGTGGTCGAGCTCTTCCGGGCCGCCGCCCGGTGCCGTCACCCGCGGCCGGCCGAAGGACCGGTTGCCAGCGCCTGGTCCACCGCGTCGCTGAACTCGCGCGGCAGGAACGGCTTGAACAGCACCGACGTACCCGGCAGGCCCTCGGGGCCCGGATCGCCCGGCGCCAGGCTGCCGCTGACGAACAGCACCGGCAGGTCCGCCGTCGCCGGATTGTCGCGCAGCTCCCGCACCATCTCAATGCCGGACAGAACCGGCATGTCGATGTCACTCACCACCAGATCCGGGAGTTGCGCGCGCACCGCTGTCAGCCCGGCGCCGCCGTCCTCCGCAGCCACGACGGTGTGACCGGCCCGGCGCAGGATCCGCACCATGATCTCGCGGATGTCCCCGTCGTCCTCAGCCACCACCACAAGCGCCATCGCACCGCCGCTTCCTCGCCGGACCGTTACGGGCGACGCTATGTGCCGGTGTGGCGCGCGACCCGGTTATCGGCCACGACCGCGCCAAGATCCGCCGAACGGGTGGCTCGGACCAATGGCCTTCGGTGCGGTCGGAAAGGCCCATGAGCGCACGCCGAGGTGGCTATCGTGGGACGGTGATGCTCAGCCGCCTGATCTACTTCAGCGAGGAGCGCGACGTCGGGGTGCATGGCGTCCTGCGCATCCTCGACGAGGCGCGGGCGGGCAACGAGGCCGAGGGGATCACCGGCGTGCTCGCCTTCGACCGGCGCTGGTTCCTGCAGTGCCTCGAGGGACCACGCGATGCGCTGACCCGGAAGTTCCTGACCATCGCCCGCGACCAGCGGCACAGCGGAGTCACGCTGATCGCCTTCGAAGAGGCCGGCGCCCGCCTCTTCCCCGACTGGACCATGGGCGCCATGAGCGTCGACACACTGGATCGCGACGCCTTCCACCCGCCATCCATGACAGCCGCCACCGCCCTGCGGACGCTACGCAGCCTCCAGGCAACCGGCGCCACGATGTGACCCACCGGCCGTTCCGCGGCTGACGCTGCGATGACATCTCGGGCCGGGGGTGGGCGCCCGCTGCGTCGTTCGCGGCGGTGGTCCCCGACACGATCCTCTGTTTGCTGCGCACCCGGACTGCGTGGCGGCACGTTCCGCACGATCTGGCGCCGTGGGACGCCGCTTACCGCTGGTCTCGCTGCTGGAGCGCTGATGGCGCCTAAGACCGGGTGCACGACCGGTTACGTGATCTGGTCGGCACGGCCGGGGACGTGACCCGCAGCCGTCGGTCGCGGTGCTGGACCCGCAGACCGCGCACAGCCACGAAGGTGGCAAGCTCGCCGGCATGCGCGGCGATGCAGGCGGCGACCTCTGCCTCCCATGCGGCGGCGAGTATCCGCCGCGCGCCGTCACGCACCATCTCATCGATAAACGAGCCGCCGGACGCGGCCGGCTCGGCCACGGCCGCTGGCGTGGGCTCTTCCGGGTTGACCACGGTAAGCACGGCGTGCCCTTCCCGGCCCGCGCACTACTTGATTCCTGGACTTGGGGCGTCGCCGGGCGGGTATGCCTCCCGACGCATCATCCGCAGGTTTCGAGCACTGCCCCGGGGCGTGGACGCGCCGGTGTCGAGTTGCAGATCGGGGCGCGTAAACGCCGATGTCAAAGGCTTCCCGATGCTGCCCCGCCGCTGGGTGGTGGAACGGACTTTCGCCTGGTGGGGACGGTGCAGACGGGTGGCCCGTAGTCACCAGGCAACCAACACTCTCCCCGGGTGGCGGGACGCCGGCGCGTGCTCAGGGCCGGGGGAGGCCGTGCCGGACGGCGAGGACGCCGGTCATGCCGCCCACCTCGGCGGCCAGGCCGGGCACGGCTCCGGGGCTGGAGAGGTCGATGTCGAAGAAGTAGGGCAGGGTCGCGCCCACGCCCGCGGGCAGGGGCGCCCCGGCGCAGTAGGCGTCGCGGTAGGCGGCGGACAGCGGGTCGTACTCGAAGTTGTAGGCGCGGGTCGCCGGCACCCGGCCGATCGCCGCGGTGATCAGGTTGCGCTGGTCGGCGGGGGTGTCCTGGCGCACGAAGACGCGCGCGACGGTGCTGAGCCGGGTGGCGGCGGCGGGGAGTTCGGCGGGCGGCTCGGCGGGGCGGATCGGGCAGGCGGCCGCGGCGGTGGCCGGGCCGGGGCGGGTGCTGAGGACGGCGATCGCGGCGGAGACCGCGAGCAGCGTGGCGCCCGCGGCGATCAGGCTGCGTCGCCGCGGGCGGGCGAACCAGGCGGCCAGGAGCGCGAGCGGCGGAAGCCAGGTGATCGGGATCGGCGCCCACCGGGGCACCCAGCGCAGCCCGAGGTGCAGCGTCTCGGTCCAGGGACGCCCGGAGTCCGGTGGCGACCAGCCGAAGCTGAGCAGCAGCAGCGGCGTGGTCAGGCTCAGCCCGAACAGGGCGAGCACCGCGGCGGTGCGGGCGTGGACCGGGTGGCTCTCGGTGCGGCGGCTCGCCCAGCCGGTGAGCAGCCAGCCGGTGAGCGCGCCGAGGAGGGCACCGGCCAGGGTGAGGGCGTTGGTCCACCACGGCGCCGAGCGCGACAGCTCGAAGCCCGCCCAGCCGTCGGAGTCGTACCAGGGCCGGCCCGTCCACACCTGGTCCTCGAAGGACAGGACCAGGCCGTCCTTGGTCGCCACGAAGGTGCCGGTGCCCGTGGCGCCGACCTCCCAGCCGTCGGCGGCCAGGCGGTCGCGGGCGCCCACCGTGTACGGCTCGACGGCCCGCGTCGCGTCGGTGTGCTCCACCCAGTAGTCGGCGAAGCCGTACTGCAGGCCCTCGCCGTCGCCGGTGCGGACGAACGCCGCCGCGTCCCCGCCGCCCCAGACGGTCAGGCCGGGGAAGACGGTCTGCCCGAGCTGGTGGGCGCTTTCGCCGGACGGGAGCCGGGGCGGCGCCTGCCAGCCGAGCCACGAGCCCGCGCTCGCCCCGGCCACCGCCCCGGTCAGCGCGGCCAGGACGGCGAGCAGGACGACGAAGGAGGACAACGGTCGCCCGAGCCGGGCCCGCAGCCCGCGCAGCACCAGCCCCAGCGTCTCGCCGGGCCGGGGCCACGCGCGTCCCGGCGGCGCGCAGTCGAGCAACGTGCCGAGCAGCTCGTCGCGGCGCGGCCCGGGCGGGTACACGCGCACCAGGACGGCGTAGCGCGCGGCGAGCCGGCTCATGAGAACGCCTCGCCGAGGGTGAAGCGCCGGCGGGTCCGCAACTGGGCGGCGGCCGCCTCGGCGCTGGCCCGCAGCCGCTCGGCCTCGGCGTCGAGCGCGCGCGCCCCGGAGTCGGTCAGCCGGTAGTAGCGCCGGGTCCGCCCGTCGACGGTCTCCTCGCGGTCCGGCTCGACCAGCCCCTCGGCGACCAGCCGGTCCAGGGCGGCGTACAGGGTGCCCGCCTGGAGCTTGACCTTGCCGTCCGACAGGCGGGCGGCTTCCTGGATCACCCCGTAGCCGTGGCGCGCCTCGGTCGCCAGCGACGTGAGGATCCAGAACGTGGGCTCTCGCATGAGACTCTCCTACTCGGGGATCCGCTGGACGGCGACGACGCCCGCCGGCCCCTGCAGGTCGCCGTCCTCCCGCACACTCGGGTGGCGCCGCCCCGCGTCCAGCAGGGTGGCCAGCAGCTCCTCCCGGCGCGGGCCCGGCGGACAGACCCGCAGGAGCCGCCGGTATGCCCGGCCGGGATCGCTCGTCATGCGAGCCAATATAGAGATGATCTGACTATGGGGTCAACTCCGGGTCAGCTGTGCTCGACCGCCGCCCGCTCGATCGGCAGCGCCGCCACGTAGCGCTGCATGAAGGCCTCGAAGCCCGCCACGTCGGCCGGGTCCGGCTCCGCCGTGTCCAGCTGCGCGTCCGCGAAGACCACGGTGTCGAGGAAGTTGTCGAGGCTCTGCCCCTCCGCGCGGCCCGTGACGAAGCCCGCCAGCACGGCGATGCCCCACGCGCCCCCCTCCGCGGCCAGGTCGCCGACCGAGACGGGCGTGTCGATGGCCGCGGCCAGCAGGTTCTGGGCGACACCCTCGGTCTTGAAGAGCCCGCCGTGGGCGAACATCCGGTCCAGCCGCACGGACTCCTTCTTCAGCAGGATGTCCATGCCGATGCGCAGGGTGGCCAGTGCGGCGTACAACTGGGTGCGCATGAAGCTCGCCAGCGACAGCGTGCTGCCCGGCTCGCGCACGAACAGCGGCCGGCCCTCGTGCAGGCCGGTGATCGGCTCGCCGGAGAGATAGTTGAAGGCCATCAGCCCGCCGCCGTCGGGCGCGCCGCCCAGCGCCGCGCGGAACAGCGTCTCGAAGACCCGGTTGCTGTCCGCCTCGACGCCCAGCGCCCGGACGAACTCGCCGAACAGCCCGGCCCACGAGTTCAGCTCGCTCGCGCCGTTGTTGCAGTGCACCATCGCCACCAGATCGCCCGCGGGCGTGGTGACCAGGTCGATCTCCGGGTGCACGCGGCTCAGCTCCCCGTCGAGCACGACCATCGCGAAGATCGACGTCCCGGCGCTGACGTTGCCCGTGCGCCGCGCCACCGAGTTGGTCGCCACCATGCCCGTCCCCGCGTCGCCCTCCGGCGGGCACAGCACCGCGCCGGGCTGCAGGCCACCGCTGGGGTCGAGCAGCTTCGCGCCACTCGCGGTCAGCGTCCCCGCGGGCTCACCTGCGGGGAGTACGGCCGGCAGCAGCTCTGCCACGCTGAGCTTCAGCCCCTGGGCCGCGATCAGCTCGTCGGCCCGGCTCAGCATCCGCTGGTCGTAGCCGCCCGTGCCGATGTCGATGGGGAACATGCCGCTGGCGTCCCCGACCCCGAGCACCTGCCGGCCGGTCAGCTGCCAGTGCACGTACCCGGCAAGGGTCGTGAAGTGCGCCAGCCGCCCGAGGTGCTCCTCGCCGTCCAGGACAGCCTGGTAGAGGTGGGCGATGCTCCACCGGTGCGGAATGTTGAACCCGAAGGCCGCGCTGAGCTCCTCGGTCGCCGCGCCGGTGTTCGTGTTGCGCCACGTCCGGAAGGGCGTCAGCAGTTCGCCCTCCGCGTCGAACGCCAGATAGCCGTGCATCATCGCCGACACGCCCAGCGCGCCGACGGTGCGCAGCTCGGTCCCGTACTGCCGGCGCACGTCCGCGGCCAGTGCCGCGAAGCAGGCCTGCAGCCCCGACCAGACCGCCTCGAGCGAATACGTCCACGTCCGATCCACGAACTGGTTCTCCCAGTCGTGGCTGCCGGTCGCGATCGCCGCGTGGTCCGGCCCGGTCAGCACGGCCTTGATCCGCGTCGACCCCAGCTCGATCCCGAGCGAGGTCCGCCCCTGCTCGATCGCCGTACGCAGCGCATCCGTCTCAGTCATGTTCATGTTCTACCTCATGTCCCGCGCCCCACGGCCCGGGCCCGGGGTGATCTTGACGGCCGGTCGGCGCGGGGAGCGCTGATCGGCTACGGTTCGGCTGTGAGCGTATCGATCACAGTCGCTGGCGACGCCGGGGCGGAGGCGTTGCGGCAGCTGCGGAGCCGGCTGCGTGCCGAGCCGGCGCTGCGCGGCCGGGTCACCGAGCGGGAGCTGCCGCCCGCGCCCGGCACCCTCGGCCCGGTGCTCGACGCCGTGCTGGTCGCCCTCGGCCCCGGAGGGGTGGCCGCCGCGCTGGTCACGGGTCTGGTGTCCTGGCTGCGCCACGAGCGGGCGGATCTGACCGTGCGGGTCGAGCGCGCCGACGGCAGCTCCTTCGAGATCACCGCGCAGCGGGTCAAGGGGCTCGACGCCGCCGGGCTGCGGGCCGAGATCACCGCGCTCACCCGGGCACTCGAAGCGCCGGCCGCGGAGGACCGGACGCCGTGACCGGGCTGGCGGGCCCCGGCGTGCGGGCGCTCGTCATCGGCACCGCGACCCACGCCGGACCGTTGCTGCCGTCGGTGCCGTCGGCGGCCCGCAGCGCGCGCGCCGTCCGCGACGTGCTGGTCGACGTGTGCCGGGTGCCGGCGGAGCACGTCACGCTGCTCCTCGATCCGCCGGAGGCCGTGGACATGGCCCGTGCGGTGTCTGCGGCCGCCGCGGCCGCGGAGTCGGTGCTGTTCCTCTACTTCGCCGGTCACGGGTTGCTCGACACCGGCGACGAGCTGCACCTCGCCGCCAGCAGCACCGACCGGCTGCAGCCCGGCATGAGCGGCTTCCAGGCCCTGCCGTACGAGGCGATCCGCCAGGCGGTGGCGGGCTGCGCCGCCGCCACGGTGGTCCTGGTGCTCGACTGCTGCTACTCGGGACGTGCCCGCAACCCGGGGGCGCCACGCGAGGCGGGGCCCGGGTACACGCCCCGGCCCGTGCACGGCGCCTACGTGCTCGCCTCCGCCGAGAACCTCGCCGAAGCGCCCGCGGACGCCGAGTTGACCACGTTCACCGGGGAGCTGGTCGGCCTGCTGCGCGACGGTGACCGGCTCGCCCCGCCGCAGCTGACTCTCGCCGTGGTCTACGACCGGCTGTCGCGCCGGCTGCTCGCCCGGGGCGCACCGCAGCCCCGGGTCCTCAGCGGCGACAACGCCGGCGATCTGGTCCTGGCAGCCAATCCGGCCGCGCGCCCGCCGGAGCCGGACAGCGCCGAGCCGCCCAGCCCCGGAGCGAGCCCCTATCTCGGGCTCGCCTCCTTCGGCGCCGGCGACGCGGGCCTGTTCTTCGGGCGCGAGCGAGCCGTCGACGACCTCCTCGCGGCGGCCGCCCGGGCGCGCCGGGCCGGCGTCCCGCTGACCGTCCTGGGTCCCTCGGGCGCGGGCAAGACCTCGCTGCTGCATGCCGGTCTGCTGGCGGCGCTGCACCGGGGCACCGGGACCCCCGGCCTCGAAGGCTCCGCACGCTGGCCGGTCCTCACGCTGACCCCCGGCGAGCGGCCCGCCGCCCGGCTCGCGGCCCGGCTCGGCGCGACGGACCCGGCCGCCGGGCCCACGGTGATCGTGGCAGACCAGCTCGAGCAGGTGTTCGTGCTGAGCCCGCCCGCGGAGCGGGACGCCTTCCTGACGCGGCTGACCGCACTGGCCGCGGAGCACCTCGTCGTGCTCGGCCTGCGCGACGACTTCTACCCGCGGGCGGCGGAGCGCAGCGAGCTGCACCGGTCGCTGCAGGAGCACCCGTTCCTGCTGCGGCCCATGACGCCCGGGCAGCTGCGGGCCGTGATCGAGGAACCCGCCCGGGCCGGTGGGGTGCGGCTCGAGGCCGGCCTGGCCGACGTGATGCTGCACGAGCTCGGCGCCTTCGCCCCCGCCGCCGAGCCGGCGGCGGGCGGTGCCGCCCTGCCGCTGCTGTCGCACGCGCTCTGGGCCACCTGGGACAGGCGCAGCGGCGACCTGCTCACCGTGGCCGGCTACCGGGCGGCCGGGGGAGTCGCACAGGCGGTCGCCACCACCGCCCGGCAGACCTATGCCGCGCTCGATCCGCCCGCCCGCGCGGCGCTGCGCCGCATGCTTCCCAAGCTGGTGCGGGTCCGTGACGGCGACCCCGACACCGTACGCCCGGCGGCGCGCGCCGAGCTCCTGCGCAGCCTCCCGGACGAAGCGGCCGGTGTCGCGGCCCTCGAAAGGTTCACCGAGGCCCGGCTCGTCACGCAGGACCGGCACACCGTCCGGTTCGCGCACGAGGCCCTGCTGCACGGCTGGCCGCTGCTGCGGACCTGGCTGGACGAGGACCGCGCGTGGCTGCGCACCGCCCAGCGGCTCGCCGCCGACGCCGCCGCCTGGCAGCGCGCCGGCCACGACCCGGCGCTGCTCTACCGGGGCAGCCGGTTGGCCGAGGCCCGCGCCGGCGACCGGGGGCACGGTGACGTCCCCCCGGTCGCCCGCGACTTCCTGGCCGCGTCGGAACGGTCGGCCACCCGCGCGGCCCGGGTCCGGCGGGCCGTCACCGCCGCGCTCGCGGTGCTGCTGGTGCTCGCCGGGGCCGGCGTGGTCGTCGCCCTCACGGCCCAGCGCACGGCGGTGACCGAACGCAACCGGGCCCTGGCCCGCGCCCTCTCCGCCGACGCGGAGAGCCTGCGCGACCGTCAGCCGGGCCTGGCGCAGCAGCTCGCCCTCGTGGCGTACGACTTCGCCCGCGAGGAGGCCTCGGAGGCGGTGCTCGCGAGCCCCGGCCTGGCCGCGCAGATCGACGGCGAGGAGAAGGTCTTCGACGTGGCCCGCGACCGCGCCGGCCGGGTCCTGGCCCTGGCGGTCGGGCGCGCGGTGGTGCTCTGGGACCTGGCCGCCGGTGCGGAGCTGTCCCGCCTCGGGCCCCTGTTCACCGGTCCGGTCGCCCTGTCACCCGACGGCACCTTGCTGGCCGCGGCGAACGGGCCGCTGGACGGCGAAGGACCGTTCCCGGTCGCCGCCGACCCGGTGCTGATCGAGCAGCCGCGGCCGGAGATCCGCCTGTGGGACGTCCGTGACCCCCGGCACCCTGTTGCGCTGCCCACCCTGGCGTCGGGCGAGCGCAGCATCACGACGCTCGCCTTCTCCGCCGACAGGCGCATGCTGGCGGGCGCCGGCACCGGCGGCCGGATCCACGTCTGGGACACGTCCGACCCCTCCGCCGTACGGCAGCGGCCCGCCCTCACCGGCCACAGCGGCCGGGTCGACTCCGTCGCGTTCAGCCCTGCGGCGCCCCGCCTGGCGAGCATCGCCACGGACGGCACGACCCGCCTCTGGGATCTCGCCGACCCCGCCCGGCCCGTGGTGCTGGCCCGCGTGGTCTCCTCGACGAACCGCCCGGAACCCGCGGTTCGCGTGATCCAGCACCGCGTCGGCTTCGACCCCTCCGGCCGGCGGCTGGCGACCGTGAAGACGAGCCCCACGACCGTCGCCGGCGGCGCGCAGCCGCACGAGTTGCCGTTCGCGTACGACGTGACGGATCCGCGCTCGCCCCGGCCGCTGTACCAGCTCGACCCGCGCGACGAGTGCCAGCACGTCAACGCGGTACTGGCGGTGGCCGAAGGACTGTTCACCACCTGCCCGTACACCGGTGTCATCGGGTGGACCGTGGCTCTCGGGCAGGCAGGCAGGGCGCCGCTGCTGAGCGCGCGGCGCACCCCCGCACCGAGCGAGGCGGACACCCAGCTCGGCGCGGTCCTGCCCTGGCCCGGGCCGGACGGCACCGAGCGCATCCTGGTGGCCGGCACGATGGGCGTCCTCGTCCGGGACGTCACGAACCCGGTGTGGCCGGGGGCGTTCGCGTCGCTGACCGAGCAACCCAACGGCGTCGTCGAGCGGGTGCGCTTCAGCCCGGCGGGGCGCCCCTTGCTGGCCGTGGGCAGCGGTCGCGACGGCTCGAGGATCTACGACATCACCGACCCGCGACGGCCCGCGCTCATCGCCGCGATCCGCACCGCGGGCGCGGTGGACGGCGCGATCGGTCAGGAGGCCGGGGCGGGGCTGGCCTTCAGCCGCGACGGCACCCTGCTGGCCGCCGCGCAGGTCGAGAACGAGAAGCCCCGGTTGGTGTTGCTGCCCACGGACCACCCGGACGGTGCCCCGCTCGCCACGATCACCGACCTCGGTCAGGGCGCCGCCGAGGTGTCCTTCTCGGCCGACGGGCGGCTGCTCGCCGTCGCCGACAGCGGGCGGTCCTCGGCGTCGGCGGAGGCCGAGGTCAAGGTGTACGACGTCGCGGACCCCACGACGCCGCGGCTCGTGAGCCGCATCCCGGGGCAGGCGTCGGATCTGTCCTTCGGGCCGGTCGGCCGGGTCCTGGCCGTGCTGACCTCGCGCACCTTGCTGGTGCACGACCTCAGCGAGCCCGCCCGCCCCCGGTCGCTGCGGTCGTGGACCTTCCCGGCCGACACGTCACTGCCGTCCGCGGAGTTCACACCGGACGGCCGGCACCTGGTGGTGGGCGACAACAGCCGGCTGCTCCGCGTCTTCGAGCTGGACGGCTCGGGGGTGGCCGGCGAGCCGGTCGAGGTGGTCTCCCGCACGCCTTCGGGCAATCGGCGCCTCGCCGTCAGCCCCGACGGGACGAAGCTGGCCGTCGCCGGCATCCTGGACAACAGCGAGATCGACCTCTGGGACATCCGGGACCCCGGGGCACCGCGCCCACGGACGTCGATCACACTGCTCGACCTGTACGGCGTGGGCGCCCTCGCGTTCAGCCGCGACGGCCGGTTCCTCGCCGTGAAGTACCCCGACCGCACCGACCTGTGGCCGGCGGACCCGGCCGAGGTCGTCGAGTCCCTCTGCCGGCTCGGCGGCGACCCGCTCACCCGCCATCAGTGGAACCTGTACGTCGGCGACCTGCCCTACGACCCGCCGTGCCGCTGACGTCAGCGGTGGTCGCGCTCGTAGAAGGACTGCCAGGGGTCCTCGCCGGGCGGCCGGGGTGCGGAGACGGGCGGCCGGTCCGGACCGCGGCCCGCCACAGGAGGTTCGGCGGCTGACGGCGCGGACGAGGCGGGGGCCACCACCTGCGTACGCGCGGCGATGAAGGCCGCCAGCGCCGTCGTGATCGGGACGGCGGCGATCAGGCCGATCGTGCCCACCGCGCTGCGGACCAGCTCCTGGGCGATCATCTCGCCGGTCAGCAGCTCGCCCGCCGGGGTGCCGCTCGTGCGGAACAGCAGCATCAGCGGCAGGGAGGCGCCCGCGTACGCCAGGACGATGGTGTTGATCACCGAGGCGATGTGGGCCCGGCCGATGCGGGTGGCGGCGCCGTAGAGGCGGCGGAAGCCGTACGCCGGATTGGCCAGGGCGAGCTCGCTGACGGTGGCCGACTGCGTGACCGTCACGTCGTCGAGGACGCCGAGGGAGCCGATGACGATGCCGGCCAGCAGCAGGCCGCGCATGTTGACGTCGCCCTCGGTGATGTTGAGGTACGTGGCCGTCTCGTCGCCGATGCCCGACAGATGGGTGAAGGCGATCGCCAGCGCCGACAGCCCCGCGGTCAGCGTGAGGCTCGCCAGCGTGCCCGCCACGGCGACCGTCGTCGTGGCCGTCAGCCCGTGCGTCAGATAGAGGACCGTCAGCATGATGAACGCCGCCCCGACCACGGCGACCAGCACGGGGGAGCGGCCGTCCAGGATCGCCGGGACGATGAACAGCAGCAGCACCGCGAAGGTGATGCCCAGCCCGAGCAGCGCCGTCAGCCCCCGCCACCGCCCGAAGGCGACGACCGCGAGCGCGAACACCGCCCCGAGGATCCACAGCGACGTCCCCCGCTGATAGTCCGCGATCGAGTACGTCCGCGGCCCGCCCGCCCCGTCGTCCAGGACCAGCAGCGTCACCTTGTCGCCCGGCCCGACCGCCGGCGCACCCGGCCCGTTCGGGATCTCCGCCGTCACCGACGACCCGTCGTCGAGCCGCACCGCCACCGACCCGCACGCCGTCCCCGCGGGCGCCTCCTCCGGGCACGCCGCCGACGTCACCGACACCACGGAACCCAGCACCCGGGTCGACGGCGTCGACTCGACCTCCGGCGTGTCGCGCGGCCAGAGCAGCGCCATCCCCGCGACGGTGACCAGCCCCACGACGGCGAGCAGCAGCACGGTGAGACGCCGCGCCCAGGGCAGGCCGGCCGATGCGTGGTGGTGATGTCCGTGGCTCAAGCCGCCAAGAATAGCGGTTGGATTCCGTCATGAGACCCGGGCAAGGTCGCTGTGCGTCAGCCACCCGAGCACCCTGTCGCCCTCCCCGCCGCCCTCGGTGACGAAGACGTCCTTCGACTGCGGCTTCCCGCGCAGCTCGTCCCGGGCGCGGGCGACGGTCGCCGAAGCGGGCACCGCGACGAAGTTCCGCACCGCGGCGGCCAGTTCCGGACCCGCGCTCACCAGAGCGGCCAGGGTGTCCCTCGCGGACAGGGATTCCGCCTTGGTCCCCCGGCCCTGAGCGTATTTGTCGATGTCCGGTTCGTGGACGACGTAGAGGGCGGCGCCGGTCCCGGTGTCGAAGACCGGCAGGCGGCCGTGATGCTCATTGCGCATGGCGGCGTACAACGTCTTCAGGACCAGCTCGCCGGCCTTCGCCTCCCCGGCGACCAGTTCCTTCGGACGGATCCGGCCGACGCCGATCATCACCTCCGTCACGGGTGTGTCGGGTGCCAGCTCGCCGGCGAGGCGCAGCGTGTTGATGGTGCTCTGGGTGGCCGTGAGCAGATTGTCGCCGGCGAAGTAGAAAGCGAGCACCGTGCCGACCCAGGTGCCCAGCAGGGGAAGCGCGGCGGTGAAGACCAGCTGAGCCGCTTCGGGCCGATCCGTCTCGGCCGCCAGCCAGATGACGACCACCGAGATCACCACGACCCCGGCGATGCCGGCGCCCACCACGCCGTAACCGAGCACCAGACGTCCTCGCGGATTGCCGGCGCCTGTGTCCGGGAGAGCCATCGGTCCACCTCCGTCCGGGAACGACTCGTGCGAGGAGTGGACGTCCCGCCGCCAGTGGGTGCAAGCGTGCCGTCCGCGATCCGACTCCGTGGCGAGCGCTGCTGTCGGAACGGCGACGTTGGGGGCACGAGCAGCGCGGACGGACCTAGCTTCCGGGAAGTACACACACGGGGTGAGGATTCGACCGGGACCGGTTCCGGCGGTTCCGGGGAGGAGGCCCCGATGACGACGACCGAGCCTGACCGGGACGCGCGGCTGCGGCCCGAGGCACGCCCTCTCAGCTACCAGAGCCTCGATCATCAGCAGCGAGCGGCCTTCGACAGGATCGTCGGCCTCTTGAGACGTGCCGCCGAGGCTCCCGGCGTGGCGCAGCCGAAGGGCCGGCGCGACCAGGGTGCGGGTCCGTTCCTGGACAGGGATCGGGCGGCCACCACCGTGCTGGTCGGTGGGCAGCGTGGCACTGGCAAGACCACCTTGCTGCTCAGCCTCTTCCAGGCGCTCGGCCCGGACCGGGAGCCCAGCGGCAACCGTGACCTGGACGAGCTCGCGCGGCATCTGGTCTGGCTGGAGACGATCGACATGGAGCCGCTCTCGCCGAGCACCAATCTTCTCGGTGCCGTCCTTTCCCGGCTCGAGGAGACGACAGGCGAGCTCGTGTCCCGCCCGGCCGGGCCGGACGATCCGGTCGGCCTGCTGAGCCCGGGCGATCCCTATCACCAGGCGATGGGAGAACTGCAGGGACTGCAGGAGGCGGTCGCGGTCGCCTTCCGGCCCGGCTGGAGCCGGCGGGCGGCGAGCCTCGACCCGGACACCCCGGCCGTCGAGACGCGCCGGACGGAGCGGGCCCGGCTGAACCTCAACGAACAGTTCGCCGGGGCGCTCGCCAGGCTGAGCAACGTCCTCGCCGTGTCGCAGCGACTGGACCGGCCCCTCTTCGTCCTTCCGGTGGACGATCTGGACCTGAACCCCACAGCATGCGTCGAACTGCTGCAGTTGCTCCGTGCGGTCCACTCGCCGCATCTGTTCGTCCTGCTGGCGGCGGATGCGGAGCTGCTGAGAACCGTGCTGCGGCTGCGGTATCGGAAGGAGCTGCGTGAGGTCGCCGGTCCGGACGGTCTCGAGGAGGAGGAGAGGCGGCTGGCTGACGTGCTCGCGGCGAGCGCGATGCGCAAGCACATACCACCGCATCAGCGCATCGAGCTGGAACGACTGATGCCTGGCCGGGTGGTCCGGTTCCGGCCGCTCACCGCGCCGGACGGGGAGGAACTCGGTGACCTGCTGAGAGTCTTCCAGCTGGCACCGGACGAGGTCCAGGTCGACGGGGCATCCCTCGATACCGCCGGACTGGCCTGGCTGCGCCAGCCGAAGGTCGTCTCCTCCAACATGGCGAGGAACTTCTCCTGGCCCTGGGCGCTGCGGCTGACGATGCGACAGGTGGTCGACCTCGACATGCAGGCCCGGGCGCAGGGCGGTGTGGGGCCGAAGGCCCTGCAGGACGTCGTTCGCGACCAGCTCATCGAGCTGGTCCCACGCGCGGACGCGGGAGAGGAGCCCGCATCGGCCCTCCCGCGACAGTTCGAGGATGTGGAGCGGCTGGGTCCCCGGCATCGGATCCGTACGGTCTGGTTCAGCCGGTGGCAGGTGACGGGCGGCAGCATGAGACTCGGTTCCCGCGACTCGCTGATCTACGCGGGAACGGCTGACCTGCTGGGCGACGAGGCGAAACCGCTCATGTTCGAGAGGGAACCCCTGCAGCGGTACACGGTCTACCTCTCGCCCGAGGCACAGGAACTGGGAATCTTCCCCTGGCCCGTCCTCCTCCACTCGCGGTTCTGGGGGTGGGAGCGGATGCAGCAGGCGGTGCGGGACGCCCAGAACAAGTGGCCCGAGGAGGGGGTCAACACCTGGCACGGCAGCTGGCTGGCCGCGATGACGAGCCTGCTGCTCGAAGCCATGACCAACACCGAGACCTCGGTCCTCCTGCCCGTCGCTGCCGATTCGTGGGAACGCCTCGTCCGCGAGCTCGACCTGCTGCCCGAGGGGCGGCCGGGAGTGCGGTCCGGCTGGCGAGTCGCGGTGGGTGCCCTCTGCACCGAGGAGATGGGGTTCACGGGTCCCCCGCCGGACGGATTGATTCCGGACGACGAGCCCATCCAGCGCCGCATCACGGCGAAGCGGCGGGAGCGGCTGTGGGAGGTCGGCGCGGAGCACTGGCCGGCGGATCTGGACCCACCGGCGGCCCCGGGCGCGAGGAGCTGACCAGTGCTCGGCCGGACAGCGCGGCTGCCGTTCGACCACCTCGTGGCCGAGCTGGCCGCCTTTCCGCTCGGCTCCGAAGCCGCGCTCACCAATCCCGTCACTGTCCTCGATCCTGGAATGTCCGATGCCGCCACCAAGAAGCTCTGGCGGGCTGCCGAACGGGTGCTTCTCGGCGCCGCGCCGGGACTGTCCCTCGATGAGCTCACCGCGCTGCGCGACGAGACCTGGTTCGGTGGGGACGCCATCGGGTGCCGGACTTTGGAACGGCATCTGCAGCGCGCCGCGGAGTGGCCGCTGCAAGCCTTCCGGAACGCCCGGCGAGGCGGCCCGCTGACCGATTCACCGGAAGCCGCCGATGCCCGCCGCCGGTGGATGTGGCTGACTCTCGCCCTGCCCGCTGATCTGCTCACGGTGCTGTCGGGACGGCATCCCTTCGCCGGTCCCGGCCCGCTCTGCCCGCCGGTGCGTGAGCTGCTGTCACGGAGCTTCGCCGAGACCCATCTGCATGTCGGTGCCGCGATCGGTTTCGGAGAGGTCTGGTCGCTGATCGTCAATCGGATGGCTCATGCCGATCTGGCCGGCCGGTCGCTGGGAGCCCCCGGAGCGGTGCTGGACGAGGGAGGGAGCATCCCCGGGTGGCTGGCCCGGGCGAGCGTCGCGCGCTATCTGCTCGGTTCGTACGTGGCGTCGGGGCACCCCGGACCGTTCGAGCGCTTCCTGAGCGACCCCGGAGTGGTCCGCCGTGCCCGCCGATCGACAGGCGCCGCGAACTGGTCGCTGATCCTCAAGTCCCTGCACGAACTGAGCACCGGCGCTGTGCCGCCGGGCCGGACAGGCGATGTCGCTCTCCCCGGAGCGTACGGGGCTCTGGTCCGGGCGCCGCGCCCCGAGCGGCTGCGGGAGATCGAGGAGATCAGGCGACTGGATCCGCTGGAGCCGCTGTTCGGCAGCCACGACGAAAGCAGCACGGAACAGCGGTACGTCGTCGCGCTGTGCCGCCATCTGCGGAACACCGAGGACCCGCTGGCGAGCCGGTTGTTCTGGCAGACGGTCCGGGTCCGTACCGTGCTCTATCGTCACCTGACCCAGCGGCCGCTGACCCCCGGTCTCCCGTACTTCATCAGGTTCTACAAGCGGATGTCCGCCGTCCGCGGCGAGCTGCCGCCGCTTCTCCAGGTCTCCTCGGCCGGTGTGACCAGCGGCCGCGTGGAGGGGCTCCGGTCTCTGGAGGTTCGTACCAGCCCGGCCACGGGACCGGGGGAACTGCTTTCGTGGGTGGACGCCGCCCGGAAGGAGGCGAAGAAGTCGGCGGGCGCGGAGGTCGGCCTGGTCCTCCATTTCCTCAAGGACCGCGCGGGGGCTCACGGTGCCGGATTCCCCCGCGCACACGCCGCCGGCACGAACGCGGATCCGAGCCGGGAGGTCAATCCGACCGGCTACCGCTATGCGAGGTACTTCGCCGGCCAGCGGCAGGCGGCGCTGATCCTCGGCGATTTCCTGCACCGCCTGCCGGACTGCCAGCAAACCGTGCGGGGCCTGGACATCTGTGCGGACGAACTGGCGGTCCCGACGTGGGTCCTGGCACCCCTGGTCCGGCACGTCCGCGCGGCCGCGGGCGCGGGCGCGGAATTCGTCCGGCGCTGCTGGGGCGACGTGCTACGACCACTTCGCATCACCGCACACGCGGGGGAGGACTTCGCTCATCTGCTGACCGGCCTGCGCCACGTGTACGAGGCGATGCAACTGCTCGACATGGGCGAGGGCGACCGGATCGGGCACGGCATGGCCCTGGGCGTCGACCCGGAGGCCTGGGCCCGGCGCGCGGGCCGGGTGGCAATGCCGCTGGAGGACCGGGTCTGGGATCTCACCTGGGAATGGTCGTGGTGGGCGCGGCGGGGAGCGGGTGCCGACGGAGCGCGGCTGGCCTATCTGGCCGGGGAGATAGAGCGGCTGAGCCGGCGCTGGTTCGGCGCGCCTGTGACGGCCCTGGACATGGAACAGCTGATGGCCGGCCTGAGTGACGAGGACCTCCTGAAAGCAGCGGGCTTCCCGTCCGGACCGGCAGCGTGGGCGAGCGATCGACAGCTCGTCCTGATGCGTCGGTTCCTGACCGACGTCCCGTCGTTCCGGCGCGGCCGCCGGACCGAGTGGGTGGAGCCGGTCGCCGAGGTGGACGCGCTGATGAGGATCGGGACGTCGTTGCGGTCGGAGCTGGCCCGCAACGGGCTCGCGGTCGAGGTCAATCCGACATCGAATCTGCTGGTCGGGGACATGGGCGACCTGTCCGCGCATCCGCTGTGGCGGCTGGCCCCGCCGCGGCCGCGTCCCGATCTGCCACCCCTGACGGTGACGGTCGGATCCGACGACCCGCTTGTCTTCAACTGCCGGCTTCCCGGCGAGTACCAGCTTCTCTACGACTCGCTGGTACTCGCCGGCCTGACCGACATGGAGGCGATGCACTGGCTCGATCAGGTGCGCAACAACGGGCTCAACCGCCGCTTCACCGTGCGGGAGTGTGTGGTCCGGCGGCCCTGGTCCGATCCGGACCGGCCGCCGAGATTCCTTCTCTGACCGGGCAGTCAGTCGAACTCTTCGACGTACTCCTCGGTGGGGCCCAGCGAGGGCGCCGCCCGCAGCTGCAGCACCGGCCCCCGATGCTCGAGCTCCAGCACCGTCACCGTGTTCGCACCCGGCCGGACCAGCGGGGCCGGGCAGTAGAGGGTCTGTTGCGGCCCGATCTTCCAGTAGCGGCCCAGCAGGAAGCCGTTGATCCAGGCCAGGCCGCGGCCCGAGCCCGGCAGCGCCAGGAACGTGTCCGCCGGCTCGCGCACCTCGAAGCGCGCCGACGCGAAGCCCGCGCCTGCCGGGCCGCCGGCCGCCGTGGCCAGTGCCAGCGACTGGTCGTCCCAGTCCTGCAGGGCGAGGGGCGTGCTCTGCCAGTCGTACACGATGCGGCGGTCGACGAGCACCGGGCCGAGCACGCCCTTGTGGCCGCCCAGCCCCGGCCCGTAGTTCACCCGGCCCAGGTTCTCCACCAGGATCTCCAGCCGGACCGCCGCGCCCGTGCCGCTGACGGTCAGCCGCGGCTCGGCGGTCGTGACCACGCCCACCACGACTCCGTCGGCCAGGACCGTGGCGCGGTCGCGCACGTCGGTCACGGTGAGCGTGTGGTCGCCCTGCGGGATTCGCGGGTACGCCGTCAGCAGCACCATCCCCGCGTCCAGCCCCAGCTGCTCGAACGTCGCCGGCCGCGGACCCGTGGTGACCGGCGCGGGCACCGCGCGCAGCCCCTCGATCAGCCCTGCGCGGGGCGTGAGCGGCACCGTGGCGGCGGGCAGCGTGGGCGGCGGGGCCGGCAGCGGGCCGTGGCCGCCGAGCACCTCGCGCATGGCGTGGAACTTGGGGGTCAGCGTGCCGTCCTCGGCGATCGGCGCGTCGGAGTCGTAGCTGGTGACGGTCGGCTGCAGCCGACCCGCGTCCTCGTTGGCGCCCGCCCAGAGCCCGAAGTTCGTGCCGCCGTGGGCCATGTAGAGGCTGACGCTGCCCCCGTCGGCGACGATCCCCTCGAGCGTACGAACCGCGCTCGGCACGCCCCGGACGTGGTGCTTCTCGCCCCAGTGGTCGAACCAGCCGTTCCAGAACTCGGCGACGACGAACGGTTCGCCGGGGCGGCGCGTGGCGAGCAGGGCGCGGGCGGCCTCGGGCTTGGAGCCGAGCGTGGCGGCCGTCAGCGTGCCGGGCAGGGTGCCGCCGTCGAGCATCAGCTCGGTCGGGCCGTCGGCGGTGAACATCAGTTCGGTGATGCCGCGTGACTCCAGCGCCGCCCTGGTCCAGCTGACGTAGTCGTGGTCGTCGGCGAAGCTGCCGTACTCGTTCTCGACCTGCACCGCGACGATCGGGCCGCCGGCGCTCGCCTGCAGCGCCGCGAGGCGGGGGATCAGCTCGTCGAACCAGGCCGCGACCGGGCCGGTGAAGGCCGGGTCGCTGCTGCGCACGGCCGTGTCGCGGGCGGTGAGCCAGCTGGGCAGGCCGCCGTTGGACCACTCCGCGCAGATGTACGGCCCCGGGCGCACGATCACGTCGAGCCCCTCCTCGCCCGCCGTGGCGATGAACCGCTCGACGTCGCGCCAGCCGTCGAAGCGCGGGGCGGCGGGCGTGGGCTGGTGGAAGTTCCAGGCCACGTACGTGTCGACGGTGTTGAGACCCAGCGCCGCCAGCCGCCGCAGCCGGTCGCGCCACAGCTCGGGGTGGACCCGGAAGTAGTGCAGGGCGCCGGACAGGATCTGGTGCCGCGCGCCGTGCCGGAGCAGGCGGCGGTCGCGCCAGGTGAGGGCGGGCGGGCTCGTCGGGGGAGCCGGGGCGATCTCCGGCGCGCGGGACTCGATCACGATGTGAGGCTATGTTACCGATGCCATGCTTAACAACGGCGCTATGATCCTCGCCATGAGTGAGGCCCCCCGGAGCGTCCGGCAGCCCAGCATGGCCGACGTCGCCAGGACCGCCGGCGTGTCGGCGCAGACCGTCTCCCGGGCGCTGCGCGACTCGCCGAACGTCAACCCCGAGACGCGGCGCCGGGTGCTGGCGGCCGTCGAGCAGCTCGGCTACCGGTTCAACAACGCCGCCCGGGTGCTGTCGTCGGGGCGCAGCCACACCCTCGGCCTGGTCCTGCTGCAGTCCGGCGGCTACTACTCGCGGTCCGCGGTGACCGCCGGCGTGGAGGCCGCCGCGGGCCGGGCCGGCTACGCGGTCAGCATCGCCACCATCGCGGGGCTCGACACCGCCCTGATGGAGCGGTCGCTGTCCAAGCTGGCCGACCAGGGCGTCGACGGGATCGTCATCGCCGTTCCGCTGATCTCGGTGACGCGGAAGATGGAGGAGATCACGCGGGACATCCCCACCGTGACGCTGGACGGGTCCCGTACGGAAGGCGCCCGGGTCCTGGGGATCGACCAGCAGGAAGCGGGCCGCCTGGCGACCCAGCACCTGCTCGACCTCGGGCACCGGCAGGTGTGGCACGTGGCGGGGCCGGACGAGTGGATCGAGGCACGCCAGCGGCGGCAGGGCTGGCAGGAGTGCCTGGCGGCGGCCGGGATCGAGGCGCCGCCGCCGCTCGAGGGCGACTGGTCGCCGGAGTCCGGCTACCGGCAGGGGCAGATCCTCGCCCTGATCCCGGACGTCACGGCGATCTTCGCGGCCAGCGACGAGATGGCCTTCGGGCTGATCAAGGCGTTGCGCGAGCGGCACCGCTTCGTGCCCGAGGACGTGTCGATCGTCAGCGTCGACGACATCGCGCTGGCCGCCTATTGCCATCCGCCGCTGACCACCGTGCGGCAGGACTTCTACCACTCCGGGGAGGCCGCGGTCGCCCTCCTGCTCGGCGGCGGCGACAGCGAGGTGCCCGAGGCGACACTCTCCGTGCGCCTCTCCACCGCGCCCCCGCGCCGGAGCTGACCGACGGGCCGCACGGCCCCGGCAACCTCCCGATGGCGAATTTGTGAACGACTCTTGATTCCTGATGTTATCGATGCCACCGTAACAACGTCCGGCGGCACCCATGGCCGGCGCGAGGGCTGCGGCTCCACGGAAGGACCCCGATAACATGCGTAAAACCCTGGTCTGGGCGGGAGTCGCCGTCACGGCGCTCGGCCTGCTCGCCGGCTGTGGCGGTGGCGACAGCGGCGGGGACAGCAAGGTCTTGAAGGTCGCCGCGCTCGAGGGCGGCTACGGCAAGGACATGTACACCGAGGTCATCAACGCCTACAAGGCGAAGCACCCGGGCCTCGACGTCCAGCTGCAGATCTCGAAGAGCATCGAGGACGAGATCAGCCCCAATATGAAGGCCGGGAAGTTCCCCGACGTCGTCGTGCTGGGCCAGGGCCGCAAGGCCGCCCTCACCGAGACGCTGATCAAGGACAAGGGCCTCGAGGACCTGACCGGCGTGCTGGACACGACAGTGCCGGGCGAGCAGGCGACGGTCAAGAGCAAGCTGGTCGACGGCATCGTCGGCAACCTCAACACCGACCCCTACGGCGACGGCAAGACCTACGCGCTGCCGATGTACTACGCGCCGACCGGCCTGGTCTACAACAAGGGCCTGTTCGAGCAGAAGAAGTGGACGGTCCCGGCGAGCTGGGACGAGATGTGGGCGCTGGGCGACAAGGCGAAGGCCGAGGGCATCGCGCTGTTCACCTACCCGACGGCGGGCTATCTGGACTCGTACTTCTTCGCGCTGCTGGCCGACGTCGGCGGCGAGCAGTTCTACACCGACGTCATGACCTACAAGCAGGACGTCTGGAAGAGCGCGCAGGCCCGGCAGGTCCTGGACATCACGACCAAACTGCTCTCGTACGCGGCCCCCACCACCGTGGGCTACGCCAACGAGCAGGACTTCACCAAGAACCAGCAGTCGATCCTCGACAACAAGGCGCTGTTCATGCCCAACGGCACCTGGATCGTCGGCGAGATGAAGGACGCGCCGCGCGCCGGCGGCTTCGCGTGGGGCCTGACCCCGCTGCCCAAGGTGACCGGCGACGCGCAGTACCTGACGACCTCCGTCGAGTCGGTGTGGGTGCCCAGCGCGGCGGAGAACAAGGACGCCGCCAAGGACTTCGTCGCCTACCTGTACTCCGACGAGGCCGCCAAGATCTTCGCCAGGTCCAGCGCGATCCAGCCGATCAAGGGCCTCGCCGCCACGCTGACCGGGGACAACGCGACGTTCTACCAGCTGTACGAGCAGCCCGGCGTGGCCGCGCTGGTCGGCGGCTTCGCGAGCACGGCTCCGGTCGAGGGCGTCGACATCAAGGCCACCCTCTTCGACACCGCCAACAGCATCATCAGCGGCGACAAGACCGAGGACCAGTGGCAGACGGCCCTGAACGACGCCTCCGAGAAGCTGCGCCAGGCGGGCAGCTGAGAAAGCTCCGGCGGCGGGCCTGACCCCAGATCGGGCCCGCCGCCGGCCCCTGTTCCACAGAACCCCCCGAGGTACGCGGTGACCACTCTTTCCCCACCCCCGACAGCGACCGAGCAGCAGGTGCCCGTACCGGAGACCAGGAAGCGCAAGCGCGGCAACGGCGGCTTCGTGGCGGCGTGCCTGCTCCCCGCGCTGGTCCTCTTCGCGCTGTTCATGGTCTGGCCGACCGTGAACGTGTTCCGGATGTCGCTCTACCAGTGGAGCGGCTTCTCGCCGGCGATGCGCTTCGTGGGGCTGGACAACTTCACCAAGCTCGCCGACGACCAGCAGTTCGTGCGGGCGTTCCAGAACACGGTCGCGCTGCTGGTGGTGGTCACCGTGGCGACGATGGGCCTGGGCCTCTTCCTGGCGGCCGTCATGACGCGGCAGAAGCTGCGCGGCCGCAACCTCTACCGGTTCGTGCTCTACATCCCGAACGTGCTGTCGGTCGTGGTCATCGCCGCCATCTTCTCCGCGCTCTACGACCAGGAGAACGGCCTGATCAACGGCACGCTGCGGCTGCTCTCGCTGGACGGGCTGCAGCAGGTGTGGCTGGGCAACCAGAAGGTCGTCCTCTGGTCGGTGGCGATCGCCATGGTGTGGCAGTCGCTGGGCTACTACATGGTCCTCTACATGTCGAGCATGTCGAGCATCCCCGAGGAGCTCTACGAGGCCTCGTCGCTCGACGGCGCCACGGCGCCCACCCAGTTCTTCACCATCACGATGCCGCTGATCTGGCAGAACCTGCGCACCACGCTGACCTTCTTCATCATGAGCGCGGTCAACCTGAGCTTCGTGCTGGTGCGCGCGATGACCGGCGGCGGGCCCGACGGGGCGTCCGAGGTGCTGCTCAGCTACATGTACAAGCAGGCCTACACCAACTCCTCGTACGGCTACGGCATGGCCATCGGCGTGGTCATCTTCGCCTTCTCCTTCCTCGTGTCGCTGCTCGTCTCCCGGGCGACCAAGCGCGAGCCACTGCAGTTCTGAGGATCAACATATGACCACTCTTCAGGAGAAGCGCGCCCGCACGGGACGGGGACTCACGTCCATCCTCGTCGGGGCCATCGCGCTCGCCATCGCCGTACCCGTCGCCTGGGTGCTCTTCGCCTCGGTGAAGGGCAAGAGCGAGTTCTACGGCAACCCGTGGAGCCTGCCCGCGGGCCTGCGCGTGCAGAACTACGTGGACGCCTTCGTCGACGCCAGGATCGGTCGGTATTTCGCGCTGTCGCTGCTGGTGACCGTGCTCGGGCTGGTGTTCGTGCTCGCGGTGAGCATTCCCGCCGCGTACGTGATCGCCCGCTACGACTTCCGCGGCCGGGGCCTGGTCGAGGTCGCGCTGCTGGCCGGCCTGTTCGTGAACGTCAACTACATCGTCGTCCCGATCTTCCTCATGCTCGTGGACTGGGACCGCGCGCTGGTCGACGTCCTGCCGGACGGCTTCTTCATTGACAACCCGGCGATGCTGTCGCTCGTGTACGCGGCCACGTCGATCCCGTTCACGATCTACCTCCTGACCGCCTACTTCCGGTCGATCCCGGCGGACTACGAGGAGGCCGCGTCGCTCGACGGCGCGTCCCGCTTCGCCGTCATGACCCGGATCATGCTGCCGATGGCCCGGCCCGCGGTCACCACCGTGATCCTGTTCAACTTCCTCGCGTACTGGAACGACTTCATCATCTCGCTGACCCTGCTGCCCGGCGAGAACAAGACCGTCCAGGTGGGACTGCTCAACCTGTTCACCGCGCAGAAGGCGGCGGCCGACTACGGGCGCCTCTACGCCGGCATGGTCATCGTGATCGTCCCCGTCCTCGTCGTCTACGCCCTGGTCCAGCGCCGGCTCATCGAGGGCATGGCCGCCGGCGGCGTGAAGGGTTGATCGTGAACGCACTGCTCGTCACCCTGCGGATCGTCGTGGCGCTGGCCTGCGTCGCCGCGGTGATCGTCCTGCGCCCGTCGACCGGCTGGGGCGCGCTCGCCGGCATGCTCGCCGCGCTCGTCGTCCTGCTGGCGCTCCTCGCCGAGTACAACCGGAGGTACCGATGACTTTCCTGGACGGCCCGGCGCTCGCGGCCGTGCGGCCCAGTGCGCGTCAGCTCGCCTGGCAGCGCCTGGAGTTCTACGGCTTCCTGCACTTCGGCATGAACACCATGACGAATCGCGAGTGGGGCGAGGGCCACGACGATCCCGCGCTGTTCGACCCTGCCGCCCTCGACCCCGATCAATGGGTACGAGCCCTGGCCGCGGCCGGCATGACGGGTGTCATCCTCACGGCCAAACACCACGACGGCTTCTGCCTGTGGCCCAGCGACGCCACGTCGTACTCGGTGAAGGCCTCCCCGTGCCCGCGCGACGTCGTGGGGGAGACGGCGGAGGCGGCGCGGCGGCACGGGCTCAAGTTCGGCGTCTATCTGTCGCCGTGGGACCGCAGCGAGGCCTCGTACGGCAGCGGCACCGGCTACGACGACTTCTACGTGGCCCAGCTGACCGAGCTGCTCACCCGCTACGGCCCGATCTTCTCGGTCTGGTTCGACGGCGCCAACGGCGAGGGGCCCGACGGCAAGCGCCAGGAGTACGACTGGGAGCGCTACTACGCCGTCATCCGCGAGCACCAGCCCGACGCGGTCATCAGCGTGTGCGGCCCGGACGTGCGCTGGTGCGGCAACGAGGCGGGGGAGACCCGCCCGGACGAGTGGAGCGTCGTGCCGCGGGCCTTGCAGGATGCCGAGCGGATCGCGTCACGCTCGCAGCAGGAGGACTCCGCCGCCTTCGCGCGCCTGGTCCGCAGCGACGACCGGGACCTGGGCAGCCTCTCCGCCCTGGCGGGACAGACTGACCTGGTCTGGTACCCGGCCGAGGTCAACACGTCGATCCGGCCCGGCTGGTTCCACCACCCGGCCGAGGACGGCGCCGTGAAGAGCGCGGACGAGTTGTTCGGCAATTGGCTGCGCGCGGTCGGCGGGAACGCGTGCTTCCTGCTCAACGTGCCGCCGGCCCGCGACGGGCTGATCGCCCCCGGCGACGTGGCGGTGCTGGCCGGGCTCGGCGACCGCATCCGGTCGTTCAAGGCGCGCCGGCTGCCCGTCACGGCCACGGTGACGTCCGGGACGCCGGGGCGGGTGGCGACCGAGTGGCCCGACTGCGGCCGGACGCCGTGGGAGCCGGCCGCCGGCGATCCGCAGCCCGCCGTGACGCTCGAGCTCGGGGCCGCTCAGGCTGTGGTGGCCGTCGTGATCGGGGAGGACGTCAGCCGCGGCCAGCGGGTCGAGCACGTGCTGGTCACCGGGCGGGCGAACGGATCCTGGGTCCCGCTCGGCGCGTGCAACGCGGTGGGACATCAGCGCATCCTGACGTTCCCGCGCATCCAGGTCGACGCCGTGCGGATCCGGATCACGGCGGCGCGGGACACCCCGTTGATCGCGCGGGCCGCGGTGATCGGAGCGGCGTCGTGAAGCGGCGTCTCCTCGGCGCGGGCGGCGTATCGGCCCTCCTCGCTGCCATCGTTGTCACCGCCGTGGTGGCCGTGACCCGCACCGACGAGGTCGCCTCGGTGGCCGGGCATCCGGTGACGCGCGACGAGCTGGCGTTCCACATGAGCCGGCTGGCGCCGGCCGTGCTGAACGAGCAAGGCAGCACCGGCACGCTGCGGCAGCGGGCGCTCGACGAGATCAAGCACGACAAGACGCTGCTGATCGTCGCCCAGGAACAGGGGCTGCTCGGCTCGGTCGACCACGACGACTTCCTCGCCGAGGTGGACGCCGAGAACGAGGCCCGGGCGACGGCGGACACGGTCTACGGCGTCACGAGCTTCTCGCCGGAGGAGTACTACACGCACCGGATGACCGACCTGACCACCGCGCTGGAGAAGAAGCTCGGCGCCACCGGTGGCCCGCTCGCCGTCCCGGACGCGGAGGTGCGGGCGGCCTTCGACGCCGACCGCTCGTCCTGGAGCGCCAACGCGACGAGGTACACGTACTCGACGCTTGTCGTTCCGGACTCCGCAGCGGCGCGCGCGAAGGTCGCGGCGTCCCGCACGCTGAAGGCCGCCGGGGTGCCCGGCGCGCGCTACAGCACCGCCACTCACGACGGCAGCGTGGCCACCGGCCTCAACGGCCACGACCAGGAGGTGATGGCCGTCCTCGGCACGCTCGACCCCGGGCAGATCTCCGCCCCGGTCGCGGGCGGCGGGCAGGTCACCTACTACCAGCTCGACAGCGAGACCGTCGACGCGGACGCCGCCTTCGCCGCGTACTCCTCGCGGATCCGGCAGTCGCTGCTCGGCGAGAAGTTCACCCAGTTCCTCCAGCGCCGCGTCGACGCGACCGACATGGATGTCGATCGCGCGGCGGTGGATGCCGTCAACCCCGAGGATGTGCGATGACCCCTGGTTCCCGGATCCGAGCGGCGGTGGCGGCGCTGGCCGCCGGGCTGCTCGTGGTACCCCTGCTGCCCGGCTCCCCGGCCGCGGCCCACGGCGCGCCGGCCGCGCGCGCTTCGTGGCCCGGCAATGCGCCCAACAAGACGGGCGGGCGCGACTTCTACATCGACTCTGTCAGGGGCAGCGACAAGGCGTCCGGCCGGTCGTCGCAGGCCGCCTGGAAGAGCCTCACCAAGGCGAGCGCGACAACCTTCGGGCCCGGCGACCGGATCCTGCTGAAGGCCGGCTCGGTGTGGCAGGACCAGCAGCTGTGGCCCAAGGGCTCGGGCACCGCCCGGCGCCCGATCACGATCACCGCGTACGGCTCCGCGTCGTCGCCGCGCCCCTACATCGCGACAAACGGTAACGTGCCCAGTCCGTTCCACGCGGACGGGACGAAGAACCCGGCGACCGTGGGGCTCACCGGCGCGATCGTGTTGCGCAACCAGCAGGGCTACGACATCAGCAACATCGCGCTGTCGAACGATGACGACTTCGCCACGGACATCACCACGGGCACGTACGTGCGGGACGGCATCATGGTGTCCATCAACGCCGACCTGATCCCGGCCGGCGCGGACACCATCATGGACTACTTCCGGATCCACGACATGTACGTCCACAACACGGACGGCCCGAGCTCGTGGCAGAAGATCCACTACGGCGCGGTCAACTTCCAGGTCTTCGGGTCGAAGAGCTATAAGGAGTACGCGCCCGGCGGCTGGTACTTCAAGGACGTCCGCATCGAGGACAACACGTTCGAGCACGTCGAGCTGCACGCCGTGCAGTTCGCCTTCAACTGGTTCAACGCCGACGGCACGGCCGCGGGCCAGTACGACGAGGCCGGCAAGTTCCACGAGGGCTGGGAGCAGCTCTGGGTCCGTACCCGGGATCTCTACAGCCGGGACGTCTACATCGGCCACAACTACGCCGAGAGCATCGGGCAGGGCGCCTTCCAGCTGGCCAACACGAAGCACATGACCGTGGAGTACAACGAGGTGAACGGCTTCCTCGAGCGCTACGACGCGGTCAGCTGCGGGCTCTACCTGTGGGCGGGCGCCGACTCGGTCATGCAGTACAACGAGGTCTACGGCGGGCCCGACAACGAGTACGACGGCACGCCCTGGGACCTGGAGTACACCAACTTCAACGTCACCTACCAGTACAACTACTCGCACGACAACGCCGCCGGCTGGATGGCCTACATGGGCAACAGTTCCAACAGCGTGGCGCGGTACAACCTGTCGGTCGACGACAACGGCGTGCTCGTGAAGAACATGCTGTCGACCAACTACTCGCCGACGTACTTCGTCAACAACACCTTCGTGTACGACGGCGCGGACCTCGATTACGTGCACGACGAGACGTTCCTGAGCCGCGTCTACTTCCTGAACAACATCTTCTACAACTACTCGTCGACCGCCGCCACGCCGTGGTACCGGCGGACCGGGGCCCTGCGCCAGGCCGTCTTCTCGAACAACGACTACTACGAGGCCTCGGGTACGCATTCCCCGCAGGAACCGGCGGATCCTGACGGGCTGCGTGCCGACCCGCGGTTCGTGGGCGACCCCACGTCGCCGGTGACCGGTGCGGGCGTGGACAACATCCGCAAGGCGGCGGCGCACTACTCCCTGCGCAAGGACTCGCCGCTGATCGACGCGGGGCGCTACAACGCGCACCTGGGCACCGCGGACTTCCTCGGCTCGCAGATCTACTACGGCAAGGCGCCCGACATCGGCACGATCGAGTCCAGGACCGGCCGGAAGGTGTCCGACCCGGTCGACACGAATCCGATCGAGGACGAGGCGGACGGCCGGGTCAGCCTCGCGCAGGGCAAGCCGGTCACGGCCAGCTCCACCCACCCGGGCGCCAACGGCACGCTCACGGCGGACAAGTTGACCGACGGCGACCTGAGCACCCGCTGGGCCGCCGCGGACGACGCCACCTATCCGATCACGCTCGACCTCGACCTCGGGGCGGACACCACGTTCACCCAGGTCTACCTCGACGAGTACACCGACTCCGGCACCAACCCGCGCGTGCAGACCTTCGAGCTGCAAAGCTGGGACGCGGCCACCGGCACGTGGCTCACCTTCGCCACGGGCGCGGACGGCATCGGGCACGACAGGACGGTCACCGGCTTCGGCGCGGTCACCACGAGCAAGGTCCGCGTGGCGCTCACCTCGCAGATCGCCACCGAGCAGTACACCCCGTCGCTGACGGAGATCCAGCTGTACGCCTGATCACAGCCGACCGGACTCTACCCTTACGTAAGGGTAGAGTCCGGCGGTGATTTTGTCTCGTCGTCCCGCCTGGCTCGCGTCGCCCCGGGTGTTCCGTACCGAGGTGCTCGCGGGCCTTGTCGTTGCCCTTGCCCTGATCCCCGAGGCGATCAGCTTCTCGATCCTCGCCGGGGTGGATCCCGAGGTCGGGCTCTTCGCGTCCTTCACGATGGCGGTGACGATCGCCTTCGCCGGTGGCCGCCCCGCCATGATCAGCGCCGCCACCGGGGCCGTGGCGCTCGTGGTCGCCCCGCTGGTCGCGTCGCACGGGCTCGGGCATCTGGTGGCGGCGGTCGTGCTGGGCGGCGTCATCCAGGTGGTGCTCGCGCTGCTGGGCGTGGCGAAGCTCATGCGCTTCATCCCGCGCAGCGTCATGGTCGGCTTCGTCAACGCGCTCGCCGTCCTCATCTTCACCGCGCAGGTGCCGCACCTGGTGGGCGTCCCGTGGCTGGTCTATCCGCTCGTGGCGGTCGCGCTGGCGATCATCTGGCTGCTGCCGCGCTGGACGACCGCCGTGCCCGCGCCGCTGGTCGCCATCGTGGTGCTGACCGTCTGCACGGCCGTCGCCCACGTGACCGTCCCCACGGTCGGCGACGAGGGCGCGCTGCCGGACAGCCTGCCGGTGCCCGGGCTGCCCGACGTGCCGTTCACGATCGGGACATTGACGACCATCGCCCCGTACGCGCTGGGGGTGGCCCTGGTCGGGCTGATGGAGTCGCTCATGACCGCCAAGCTCGTCGACGACATCACCGACACGCGCTCGGACAAGACCCGCGAGTCCTGGGGCCAGGGCGTCGCCAACATCGTCACCGGCCTCTTCGGCGGCATGGGCGGCTGCGCGATGATCGGCCAGACGATGATCAACGTGAAGACGTCCGGGGCGCGGACCCGGCTGTCGACCTTCCTCGCCGGGGTGTTCCTGCTGATCCTGGTCGTGGTGCTCGGCGACGTCGTGGCGGAGATCCCGATGGCCGCGCTGGTCGCCGTCATGATCGTCGTCTCCGTGGGCACCTTCGACTGGCACAGCATCGCGCCCGCCACGCTGCGCCGGATGCCGGCCGGCGAGACCGTCGTCATGCTCGTGACCGTCGCCGGCACGCTCGCCACGCACAACCTGGCGATCGGCGTCGTCCTCGGCGTGCTGACCGCCATGGTCGTCTTCGCCCGGCGGGTGGCCCACGTCGCCCAGGTCACCAGCTCGGTCGCCGGGGGCGCCAAGGTCTACCGCGTCCACGGCGAGCTCTTCTTCGCCTCCAGCAACGACCTGGTGCACCAGTTCGACTACGCGGGTGATCCCGCACACGTGGTGATCGACCTGAGCGCCGCGCACATCTGGGACGCCTCGTCGGTCGCCGCGCTGGACGCGATCACGACCAAGTACGAGTCGCGCGGCAAGCAGGTGGACATCACCGGCCTGAACGAGGACAGCGCGCGCTTCCACGAGAACTTGGCCGGGAAGCTCGGGGCCGGGCACTGATGCCTCGCATGCAGATCGGGGAGGCGGCCGAGCGGGTGGGCCTCAGCATCCGGACGATCCGGCACTACGAGGAGGCCGGGCTGATCGTGCCGTCGGCGCGCAGCGGGGGTGGTTTCCGGCTCTACACCGATGCCGATCTCGACCGGCTGCGGGTCGTCAAGCGGATGAAGCCGCTGGGCTTCACTCTCGCGGAGATGCGCGAGCTGCTCGACGTCCTCGGCGCGCTGGCGACGGCGGCCGGGGAGGAGCGGGCCGTGCTACAGGCGCGGCTGGAGGGCTTCCACGAGGCGGCGCGCGAGCGGGTCGCACGGCTGCGGGCGCAGCTCGCCATGGCGGAGGGCTTCGCGCGCGAGATGCGAGAGCACATCCATCGGTACGGCGGGGACGCGCGCGAGATCGGTCATAGCAGACAGTGACGCCCGACACGTTGACCCGGCGTCATTGATCCATCACGGTGCGCTGCTTTTCCGGGGCAAAAGGTGTGAATGACTGAATGTGACAGGGGTGCGCGGGCCGATTACGGTGTCTTCGTGCGCTCCCGTGATCGGACCCGTGTCGCGTTCCCCGGAGCGTTGCGTAAGATTCGGATTCCCCGACCGCTGTCGACATCATTTAAGGAGCACGATGTCGCTCACTCCAGCTGACGTCCACAACATTGCCTTCAAGAGGCCGCCGATGGGCAAGCGTGGATACGACGAGGAGGAGGTCGACGCCTTCCTGGACGAGGTCGAACAAGAGCTCATCCGCCTCCTCGAAGAGAACAACGCCCTCCAGGACCAGGTCCAGCGCGGAGGCGGGGCGTCGTCCTCGCCCGCCTCGACCATGGTCATCAACTCGGAGTTCGCCGACCTCGCCGCCCAGCTCGACCGGCTGCGCGAGGCCCGCGCCCGCGCCGAGGACCGGGCCCGCTCCATGCAGGCCCAGCTCGAGGAGGCCCGCGCCAGCGCCCAGTCCGCGCCGCCGCGGCCCTCCGGCGACGACGAGCGCACCTCCCCGGTGCTCATGATGGCCCAGCGCACCGCCGACGAGCACATGCGCGACGCGCAGCGCGAGTCCGACGCCATCCTGGGCGAGGCCCGCACCAAGGCCGAGGAGATCACCGGCGACGCCCTGCTCAAGGCCGACAACGTCGAGAGCGAGGCGCGCCGCAACCACTCGGAGGCGATCAACAGCCTGCAGGCCAAGCGCGCCGCGGCGCTCGACGAGATCGACCGGCTGGGCCAGCTGGCCCAGGGCTACCAGGGCGCCCTCAAGGAGCACCTCGGCCAGCAGCTGGAGGAGCTCAACAGCGTGGCCAACAAGCCCTGACGCTGTCTCGAGCGTCGCCTGCGGTCGCGCGGTCGCTGTCCTGTCGGCGCCGTCCGCTTGCGGCGGGGCTCGGTTGCGGCTCGCTCTTTCGGCGGGGCTCGGTTGCGGCTCGCTCTTTCGGCGGAGTTCGGTTGCGGCTCGCTTTCGGCGGCGCTCAGCTGTGGCCTGCCGGGCCCACCGGCGATCCGGCCGGTTCCCTTCCCTGTCCGGGGCGGGAGCCGGCCGGTGCCGTGTCCGCCCCCGTGCTCGTGCCGCCCGCCCCCGTGCTCGTGCCGCCCGCCCCCGTGGCCGGCGCGTCTCCGGCGGTCTTGTCCGTCGCGCGCGGTGACGGGCTCTCGCGGTGGAGGGCGTGGCCGCCACCGGCGCGCTTGGCCTCGTACATGGCGATGTCGGCGCGGCGGAACAGCGAGATCTCGTCGTCGCCCGCGCCCCGCAGCGCGATCCCCACGCTCACGTCGATGGTCACCACCACGCCGTGGCCCAGGTCGAACGGCTCCCGCAGCGCCGTCCGGATCCGCGTGGCCAGCCCCGCCGCCATGCGCTCGCCGACATGGTCGCCGGACAGCGCCAGCACGAACTCGTCCCCGCCCAGCCGCCCGAGCACGTCGCCCGCGCGCGTGATCGCGACCAGGCGCGCCGCGGCGAGCTCGAGGAGGCGGTCGCCCGCCTGGTGGCCGTACGTGTCGTTGACGTCCTTGAACTTGTCCAGGTCGAGCAGCAGCAGCGCGAGCGGTGCCGGGCGCGGGACCGCCAGGGTCTGCGTCAGGCGTTCCAGGACGCCGCGCCGGTTGACCAGCCCGGTCAGCGCGTCGTGCCGGGCCTCGTCGTGCAGCGCCTGCCCGAGCGCCGACAGGTCCCGGAACGAGGCCATGACCCGCAGCACCACGGCCACCAGGGTCAGCCCGGCCAGCGTCACGGTGGCGTTGGACAGCGGCACCCGGGTGGCGACGAGGGTGACACCCAGCGCCCCGAACGCGAACCAGATCGACACACCGAGCCGGTTGCGCTCGGCGGTCTCGGGGCGGGCCCGGGCGGGCTGCCAGGCGGCGAGGCCCACCAGGCTCAGCCCGGCCAGGTACAGCAGATCGACGAGCCCGCCCGGCTGGTAGCCGTCCATCGTCCCCAGCGTCACGTAGCCGGTGTCCGCCACGATGAACGTCCCGAGGCCGGCCATCACGAGCACGCTGGGCGCGCCGATCCACCGGCCGACGATCATCCGGGCGAGCAGCGTGCCCACCAGCAGCGAGTCGCCCAGGGGGTAGGCCAGCGCGACGTACTGCTCAAGCCCGCCCGCGCCCGACGTGCCCACCAGCGCGTCGACCACCACCGCCGAGAACACGGCCGCGCCGCCGAGCCCGGCGATCGCGCCGTCGAGCAGGGTGCGCCGCGCCGGTGCCTGCCGCCGCAGGAACATCAGGATCCCCGCGTACGCCAGCGGGTAGAACGACAGCCACGCCACGTCGCAGACCGAGGGGAACGGCAGCGTGCTGCCGTCGGCCGTCAGATGCCAGGACCAGATCATGCCCGCCGTGTACGCGCACAGCCCGCCCCCGATCAACGCCCAGGCGGCCCGTTGCTCGGCCACGACCGTGGCGCGCAGCAGGACCATGCTGGTCGTGACCACGTACACGCCGACGGTGCCCAGCGGCGACAGCCAGTCCGGCAGCCTCGGGCCGAGACCCGGGACGTGCCGGGCGAGAAAGATCAGGGCGAACCCGAGCAGCAGGATTCGCAGCGCGGGGACCAGGCGACGCTCCACATACGCCCCTTCGGCAGCCGCCCGCCGTTCATGAGCCGCCCCGAACTAGCCTCCTAGGATGCCCTACGCGTGGTGATCCGGCCGGAATCGGCGTTGTGACGCGGCCGGCGCCGATGGTGTGACACCGTGCAAGAGCGTGGCCTGGCGGGATGCTCCCGGGATGCAACTGCCTGGACGCTTGGCCGGGGGGACCGGCTGCCGATTCGGGAGGTCGGCGCGGACCCTCACTTCAGCAGGCGGCGCCCACGACGAAAGGAACCGCATCGCGATGGCGCAGTCGGCGGGGGAGCAGGCGGGCAGGGCCGGGGCCAATTGGTTCGGCAACCTGCGGGTAGGGGTCAAGATCAGTGTGGCGGTCGGGGCCGCGCTGCTGGCCGGCGGCCTGGTCGCCGGCACGGGGATCGCGGGCATGAGCACCGTGAAGGCCAACGGAGCCGCGATCTACGCGGAGAACCTCCTGCCGTCGCAGGCGCTCGCCTCGGCGCAAGGGGCGTTCGACGACGAGCTGCTCTCGCTCACCATGGCGGACATCGACTCGACCACCGCGGAGAGCCAGCAGGACTTCGACAAGGCGGTGGCCGCGCACCAGCTCGTCGTCTCGGGCATCCAGGGCTACGCGGCGCTGGGCGTCGACGCGGCTCAGGAGGAGCCGGTCGCCACGATCAAGGCCGACCTCGCGAAGTTGGCGCAGGCCCGGGACAGCACGCTGAAGACGGCTGCCCTCGGCAGTGACAGCGCCGCCTTCGAGACGGCGTGGGACGACGAGGTCCAACCGCTCAGCGACGAGATCAACAAGTCCTTCGACGCCCTGGCGACCTTCGAGGCGCAGAGCGCGAAGGACGCCGACGCCGCCAACAGCGAGGCCTACAGCGGCAGCCTGACGCTCATGCTGATCTGCCTGGCCGCCGGATTCGTGGTCGCGGCCCTCGTCGGCTTCGTGACCGTGCGCCGCATCACCCGCCCGCTGCGCGAGGTCAGCGACGTGCTGGCGCGCATGGCCGACGGCGACCTCACCGGTACGGTCGCCGTGTCCAGCCGCGACGAGGTCGGCGTGATGGCGCAGCAGGTCAACGGCACCGTCGCCACGATGCGGCAGACGGTCCAGACGCTCGGGACGGCCTCGCAGTCGCTGGCGGCCGCCGCCGAGGAGCTGTCGGCGACGAGCTCGCAGATCGCGGACAGCGCCGCCAACTCGGACGTGCAGGCGCAGACCGTGGCCCGTGCCGCGGAGGAGGTCTCGCGCAACGTCGACACCGTGTCGGCCGGCGCCGAGGAGATGGGCGCGTCGATCCGCGAGATCGCCCAGAACGCCAACCAGGCCGCCGAGGTCGCCGGCTCCGCCGTCACCATGGCCGGCACGGCGAACGAGACGGTCACCCAGCTGGGCACGTCGTCCGCCGAGATCGGCAACGTCATCAAGCTGATCACCGCCATCGCCGAGCAGACGAACCTGCTGGCCCTGAACGCCACCATCGAGGCGGCGCGGGCCGGGGAGATGGGCAAGGGCTTCGCGGTGGTCGCGTCCGAGGTCAAGGACCTGGCCCAGGAGACGGCCAAGGCCACCGAGGACATCAGCGCCCGGGTCACGGCCATCCAGAACGACACGGGTACGGCCATCACCGCCATCGGCGAGATCAGCGACATCATCGCCCGCATCAGCGACTACCAGACGACGATCGCCGCCGCGGTCGAGGAGCAGACGGCGACGACCGGCGAGATGAACCGGGGCGTGACCGAGGCCGCGGGCGGCGTCAACCAGATCGCGTCGGGCATCGACACCCTGGCCACGGCGACGCGGCTGACCACGGAGAGCGTGGCGGACACCCAGCGGGCGGCCTCGGAGCTGGCCCGCATGTCCACCGAGCTGCAGAGCCTGGTCGGCACGTTCCGCGTCTGATCCCCTGGACCCCGGGACCCCGTCGGCTGCCGTCGAGCAGCCGGCGGGGTTTCGGCACTACGCCAGCAGCTCCTTGACGCGGGGGACCACCTCGGTGCCGTACAGGTGGATCGCGGTCATCAGGTCCTCGTGCGGGAGGGTGCCGTGCGAGTACTTGAGGTCGAAGCGCTGGATGCCCAGGGCCTTGACGGTCTTCGCGATCTTGGCGGCGACGGTGGCGGGGGAGCCGACGTGCCAGGCGCCCTCGGCGATGTCGGCCTCGAAGCGGTCGCGGGTGAGGGGCGGCCAGCCGCGCTCGCGGCCGATGCGGGTGATCGACCTGCGGGCGTGGGGCCAGAGGGTCTCCTTGGCCTCCTCGTCGGTGGCGGCGATGAAGCCGGGGGTGTGGACGGCGACGGGCAGCGGGTCGCGGCCGAACTCCTTGAGCGCCCGGTGGTAGAGGTCGACGTAGGGGGCGAAGCGGGCCGGTTCGCCGCCGATGATGGCCAGGACCAGCGGGAAGCCGTACTGGGCGGCGCGGACGACCGATTCGGGGCTGCCGCCGACGCCGATCCAGGTGGGGATGTGGCCGGCCTCGGTCTTGGGGTAGACCTGCTGGTTGGTCAGGGGCGGGCGGACGGTGCCCTGCCAGGTGACCGGCTTCTCGGTGAGCAGCTCGGCCATGAGGTCGGCCTTCTCGGCGAAGAGTTGCTCGTAGTCGGCCAGGTCGTAGCCGAACAGCGGGAATGACTCGGTGAACGATCCGCGGCCCAGGGTGATCTCGGCGCGGCCGTGGGCGAGGGCCGAGAGGGTGGCGAAGCGCTCGTAGACGCGTACGGGGTCGTCGGAGCTGAGGACGGTGACCGCGGTGCCGAGCTTGATGCGGCGGGTGCGGGCTGCGATCGCGGCGAGTACGACCTCGGGGGAGGACACGGCGTAGTCGTCGCGGTGGTGCTCACCGAGCCCGAAGGCGTCGATGCCCAGCTCGTCGGCGAGGACGGCCTGCTCGACGACGTTGCGGATGACCTTGGCGTAGGGCAGGGGCTCACCGTCCGGGCCCGCTGTCACGTCACCGAAGGTGTCCAGGCCGAACTCGACGTCACTCATGGGCATGATCCTAGTTCGCTCAGGTCGGGGTGATTGCCGCCGATGGCAGGAGGACGCGGAGGACAGGAGCTTCATGGGGCAGCACACCGGCAGGTACTCGTACCTGCGCGACCCCTGGCTGCTCGGCCTGATCGCCCTCGCCGTGGCGTGCGTGCCGTGGTTCTTGTCCGGTCCGGCGCCGCTGGGCTCGTCGTGGCTGGTCCAGACGGGCCTGGACCTGCTGATGCTGTGGTCGGGCCGGCGCCTGGCGCGGCTCAGCACCGGGCAGCGCTTCTCGCTGCGCTTCTGGCGGGCACTGCAGGTCACCATGGTGCTCTGCGTCACCGGGGACGGCTTCCAGACCGTGCTGGTGCTGCTCGACCCCGCCCGTACGGAGGTCAGCGTCGTGCAGACCGCCATGGTCGCCACCGGCATGTCGATCATGGTCGTCACGATGCTGCGGCACCCGCTGGGCGCCGTCGGCCGCGAACGCCTGCGCCTCGGGCTCGACACGGTGACCGTCCTGCTGGGCGTCGCGGTCTTCCTCTGGTACTTCTCCCTCGCCCCGCAGCTGAGCGAGGGCGGCGTCGCCGACCGCTACCTGGCCGCGGCGAGCACCGCCGTCATGCTCGTCGTGGTGTTCGGCGTGCTCAAGCTGGTCTACAGCGACCCGGCGCCGTTCAACCTGTCCGCCGGCGTGGTCGGCAGCGCCGGCGTCGCCCTGACCGCCTTGGGCACGTCCCTCGGGCTGGTCTTCAGCTCCGCCTCCGACCACCGGGTCGCCGTGCTGCTGCAGGTGCTGCCGTGCATCCTGGTGCCCGCGAGCCTGCGCATGCAGGAGGTGCGCATCCGGGCCCGCGGCGTGGGCCGCACGGTCGAGCGCCGCGCCCGCTACGCCCGCACCCCCTACCTGGCCGTCCTGGCCGCCGAGGCGCTCCTGCTCGCCGCCCTCCCCAAGGCCGACGCGGACCTGCGCACCTGGGGCGTGGCCGTGGGCGTCATCGTGATCACCGCCGTGGTCCTGGCCCGCCAGCTGGTCGCCTTCACCGACAACGACCGCCTCCTGCACAGCCTCGACCGCAGCATGGCCGAGCTCCACGAGCAGAAGGAATGGTTCCGCTCGCTGGTCCAGCACGCCTCCGACGTCACCCTGGTCGTCGCCCCAGGCGACTTCATCAGGTACGCGAGCCCCGCCGCCGACCGCATCCTCGGCACCGGCCTCGAGGGCACCGGCCTGGACCACCGCATCCACCCCGACGACTACGCCGACTTCCTCGACCTGCGCGCCGCCCTGGCGGCCACCCCGGGAGCCGACGCCAGCGCCCAGGTCCGCGTCCGCCACGACAACGGCACCTACCGCTGGCTGGATCTGGTCGGCGCCGACCTGACTGCCAACCGCAGCGTCCGCGGCGTCGTCTGGAACGCCCGCGACGTCACCGAGTCCCGCCTCCTGCAGGACCAGCTCCGCCACGAGGCCACCCACGACCAGCTCACCGGCCTGGCCAACCGCACCCTCCTCGCCGAACGCCTCCACCAGGCCGGCCCCGCCGAAGTCGCCGTCCTCGTCCTCGACCTGGACGGCTTCAAGCAGGTCAACGACCGCCACGGCCACCACGCCGGCGACGAACTCCTGGTCCGCGTCGCCGACCTCCTCCGCGTCCCCCTGGCCCCGGACGACCTGGCCGTCCGCCTGGGCGGCGACGAGTTCGCCGTCCTGCTCCGCACCGGCGGCGCCGACCGAGCCGCCACCCTGGCCGCCGGCTTCGCCCACGTGATGACCACCCCGGTCGAAATCTCCGGCACCCTCCTCGCCGTGGGCGCCAGCATCGGCATCGCCACCGGCCCCGCCGACGACCCCGACCGCCTCCTCCGCGAGGCCGACGCCGCGATGTACCGCGTCAAGCACGACCGCGCCGGACTCTGACCGGGCCGGCGGCGCCCGCTCAGATCTGGTCGCCCGGGACAGCCCGGCCGGCCGGCTCCACCGGAGGGAGCGGCGCCACGGCGCGGAGCTCGGCGGTCAGCCGGGCGGACAGCTCGGGCACGGTCTCGGCCGGCGGCGCCGCAGTGGGCTCGAAGAAGGTGACCGCGAGGCGGGGGCGGCGCGGGAAGCGGGCGATGTCGACGGTGCCGGACACTGCCGCGCACACGATCCGGGCCTGCGGCACGGCATGGGCGAGGCGCCCGACGCCGGTGCGGGCCCGCAGCCGGCGGCCCTGGGCGCGGCTGCCTTCGGGGAAGATGCCGAGGCAGCCGCCGGCGGTGAGGATCCGCTCCGCGGTGCCGAGCGCGTCGGCGTTGGCCTGATCGCGCCGGACGGGGATCTGGCCCATGCCGTCGAGCACGCGGCCCACCAGCGGGTTCTTCCACAACGACGCCTTGGCGAGGGCCCGGATCTGCCGGTGCCGGCGGGCGGCGAACGCGATGACCAGGGGGTCCCACGCGCTGTCGTGATTGGCCGCGACGATCGTCGCGCCGTGCGCCGGAAGATGGTGCAGGCCGGTCACCTCGAGACGGCCCCACCAGCGGATGACCGGCCCCACGGCCGCCATGACCACCCGGTAGACGAGCGGGATCCGATCGGTCGCCGCCGCGGCGGGCCTGACGTGCTCCATGACTGACACTCACCGTCCGGTAGGGCCGTGTGCCCGCGGCACGGACGGCGATTCACCGGCACTGTCTAGCACGAACGCGGAACGCCCCGGCCGCAAGGGCCGGGGCGTGCTGGCGTTGCGGGTCAGTTCTGGTAGCGGAAGCGGGCGACCAGGGTCTGCAGGCCGGCGGCGGCCTGGGCCAGGTCGGCGGTGGCGCCTTGGGTGCGGTGCATGCCGGTGCTGGTGGCGGCCGAGGCCTCGGCGACGCCGGCGATGGTGCCGGCGATCTGGTCGGTGCCGCTGGCGGCGTGGGCGACGTTGCGGCTGATCTCGCCGGTGACGGCGGTCTGTTCCTCGACGGCGGTGGCGATGGTGGTCTGGAAATCGTTGATGCGTTCGATGACCGTGCTGATCTCGCCGATGGACAGGGCGGCGGCTCGGGCGTCGGCCTGGATGGCCTCGACGCGTCCGGCGATGTCCTCGGTGGCCTTGGCTGTCTCCTGGGCGAGGTCCTTGACCTCGGAGGCGACCACGGCGAAGCCCTTGCCCGCCTCGCCGGCGCGGGCGGCCTCGATGGTGGCGTTCAGGGCCAGCAGGTTGGTCTGGCCGGCGATCGAGGTGATGAGGTTGAGCACGTTGCCGATCTCGGTGCTGGAGGCGTCGAGCTGCTGGACCGTCATCGAGGCGGTCGAGGCGGCGGACACCGCGGCGGCGGCGACCTCGGCGGCCTGGGCGGCGGACTGGGCGATCTCGCGGATCGAGGCGGACATCTGCTCGGCGCCGGCGACCACGCCGTGGACGTTGGCGGAGATCTCGTTGGCGGCGTCGGCGACGGTCTGGGAGCGGGCCGAGGTGGTCTCGGCGGTGGCGGCGACGGTGGTGCTGGTCTCGGCGAGCGACGCGGCGGAGCCCGCGACGGTGCCGGCGGTGCTCGCGACGGCGGCCACGGTCTCCCGTACGCCGGCGGTGGCCTTGTCCAGGGCGGTCGCCATGCGGCCGATCTCGTCGCGGGTGCCGGTGGCGGCCGTGCGGGTCAGGTCGCCGCCGGCCATGCCGGTCAGCACGGTGCTGACGCGGCGCAGCGGGCCGATGATGCGGCGCACGGTGTACCAGCCGGCGAGCAGGCCGAGCAGCACGCCGAGGCCGAGGACCAGGACGAGCCGGGTGCGGGTGGTCTCGTACTCCTGCCGGGCGGACGCCACCTTGGCGGCGGCCTCGGCGGTCTCCGCGGCGGCCGCCTGGTCGAGGGCCGCCATGGCCTTGTTCATGATGGGGTTGGCCTGGCCGGCGGCCACCTGCTCGAACAGGTCGTAGTCGCCGGCGCGGGCGGCGGCGATCTGCGAGGCGTCGCGCACCTGCCGGTACTGGTCGTAGAGCTGTTCGAACTGGGCGACGGCGGCCGGGTCGGCGGCCCCGGGGGCGTACTCGGCGGCGGCCTCGGCGACCGCGGCGTCGGCCTCGTCGAGCTTGGTCTGGGCCGCGTCCTTGTCGCTGGACAGGGCGATCTCGCGGACGGCGATGCGTGCGGTGAGCGCGTCGGCGCGCAGGGTGGCCAGCAGCAGGGACGGCTTCATGTTGCCGCTCTCGATGTCCGCACCGCTCTGGTAGACCGCGGCCAGGCCGGAGACGGCCAGCGCGCCGGCGGCGACCGCGGCGACGGCGACGGTGCCGACCGCGGCGAAGACCTTGGTGGCTACGGAGCGGTCGTCGAACCATCGGGTCACCGGGTTGCCGGTGCGGTGCGATGCGCGTGCAGGCATGATGCCGTCCTCGCCACTTCTGAGCCCGCGGGGGGTTGCGGGCCGGTTGCCTGCACAGTCGGCAAGATTATTGACGACTCAAGGAAACGTCACCAGGTGATGCGGCCGGGCCATGTGACATCCGCCAACGTGTTCTGCCCGGCGAGGTTGGGGTGGAAGTAGTCGACCTTGTTCACCAGGTCCAGGGAGAAGCGGACCCGGTGCGCGGCGCCGCCGTCGGTGCGGCAGCGTTTCCCGTACGCCCGGCACGCGCGCGTCAGCTGCGTGTTGTAGTCCTCGATCCGATCGCGCACCGCGGCGCGGCGCCGCTCGTCGGCCGCGGCGGTGGAGGTGGGGCGGGCGAGCATGCTGGGGCAGATGCCGCGGTCCCAGGCGGCCACCGCGGCGGGCGACGTGTGGCCCAGCTCCCACAGCCGGTAGAGGTCCGGGATGCTCACGATCAGCACCCGCGCCCGGGGCAGGCCGTCCTTGAGCCGGTCCAGGGCGGCGTCGACCCGGTTGCGGAAGGTGGTCACGCCGGTCATCGCGTCGGTGTCCGGGGCGCAGGCGTCGTTGGCCCCGATGAGGATCGTCACGTAGTCGGCCCGGGCGTCCACGGCGTTGGCGGCCTGGGCCCGCAGATCCTCCGACTCGGCTCCCGGTACGGACAGGTTGCGCGCCTTGGCCTTGGCCGAGCGGGCCTTGATCCGCCGGTAGTGGCTGTCGACGTCGTCCGACCCGCCGGCGCTCCACGAGTTGCGGCTGCACGCCACGTAGACGGCGCAGCTGCCGTACCCGGCGGTGATCGAGTCCCCGAGCGCGGCCATCGTCGGGGGCCGGCGGGGCGATGGGGAGGTGGAGGTCGGCGCGGGGGCGGCCCCGTCGGTGCCCTCGCAGGCCAGCGCCAGCAGGCTGAGAACGGCCAGGATCGCAAGGTGCCAGCGACGCACGAGGTGTCCTCTCATGATCACGGATAGTGACTACGCCTGTACCCTATGCGAGCGGTTTTCTCAGGCCGCGGGCCGGGGAGCCGATTCTGCAGCATGTGTTGACCCGGATGATCGCGTGGCGCGACTGGCTCCCGACCGGCGGTGGTCTTCGAGACGAGGACTGGGCCCGCCGGCACCGTCTGCTGACCCAGCTACTGGCCGCCTGCGTGGCGGGCCTGACCGGCTTCGGCGTCTTCCAGGACGGCCTGGACCGCAGCTGGCTGGTGACCACCCTGCTCATCCTGCCGTGCGTCGTGCTGGCCGTCACGCTCAAGCAGCGCCGGCTGTCCTCGACGTTCGTCGCGATCGGCTTCACCGTGGCCTGCGGCGGCTTCGTGTCGATGGCGCACGGGCTGACCGAGGCGCACTTCACGTTCTTCATCGCGGTGGCCGCGCTGGCGCTCTACCGCGACTGGACGCCGTTCGGGGTGTTCCTCATCGGCACCACGCTGCACCACGCGGTGCTGGGCACGCTCGACAGCGACCGCACGTACGACCACCACTCCGCCACCACCCACCCGTGGCTGTGGGCCGTGCTGCACGGCGGCGCGGTGCTCCTGGCGGCCGCCTTCCAGGTCGTGCAGTGGCAGATGACCGAGACCGAGGAGAAGCGCGCGCAGGAGAACCTCGACGACAGCCAGGCGCAGCTCAGCCTGGCCTTCGACGAGACGCCCGTACCCTCGGCGGTCTTCGCCCCGGACGGCCGGCTGATCCGCTGCAACCGCGCCTATCGCCAGTGGCTGCGCCTGCCGCTGCGCCTGCCGGCCGGCTTCGGCCTCGCCGACCTGCCGCTCACCGCGCTCGACGACGCCAACATCCCCTTCCTGGAGCAGCTGGCCGCCCGCCGCGAGCCCATCTCCACCACCCGCCGCTTCCGGCGCACCGACGACAACACCGTCCTGTGGGTGGAGACGCACGGCTCCGGCCTGTACGACCGTGAGGGCCGGCTGCGCCAGATCTTCGTCCACTGCCTCGACGTCACCCAGACGCGCGAGCAGGAGGCCGAGCTGCAGCGCCAGGTGCGCCACGACGCGCTGACCGGGCTGCTGTCGCGCTCGGGCTTCGAGGCCGACTTCGCCACGCTGCTCATGAACCGCATGGGCCAGGTCAGCGTCCTCTACCTCGACGTCGACCGGTTCAAGTCGATCAACGACGGGATCGGCCACGCGGCCGGCGACGAGGTGCTGCGCGCCCTCGGCGGCCGCCTGGCCGGCTGCGTCCCGCCCGAGGCGCTCGTCTCGCGGCTCAGCGGCGACGAGTTCGTCGTCGCCGTGCCCGGCCCGGTCGCGGCCGCCCGCCGCGTCGCGCACGCCCTGACGCTGAGCCTGGCCGAGCCGGTGTCCGCCGGCGGCAGCCAGCAGCTGCGCCTGACCGTGAGCATCGGCCTGGCCGTCGCCAACGGCCCCGAGCAGGCCGAGGACGCGATCCTGTGCGCCGACACCGCCATGTACGCGGCCAAGCGCGCCGGCGGCAACCGCGTCGCGGTGTTCAGCGAGGACATGCGCGTCGACGTCCGTGAGCGCCTGATCGCCGAGGCCCGCCTGCGCGAGGCCCTCGACGGCGACCTGGACACCACGCTGCCGGTGTGGTTCCAGCCGATCGTGTCCGCCGAGGGGCGCATCACCGGCGCCGAGGCGCTGGTGCGCATGCGCACGCCGGAGGGCCACATCCTCGCGCCGGGCCAGTTCGTCGGCGTCGCCGAGGAGACCGGCCTGGTCATCCCGCTCGGCGAGCACGTGCTCAACTCCGCGCTGCGGCACCTGCTGCTGTGGGACGGCCTGGGCTACGTGTCGGTCAACGTGAGCCCGCGCCAGCTGGCCGAGCCCGGCTTCGTGCCGATGCTGGCCGACCTGCTGTCCCGCGCCCCCGGCCTGGACCCGTCCCGGCTGGTCCTGGAGATCACCGAGACCGCCGTGCTGGCCGACTCGGGCGACCTCTCGGCCCGCCTGCACGCGATCAAGGACCTCGGCGTCCGCATCGCCCTGGACGACTTCGGCACCGGCTACAGCTCGCTGACCTGGCTGCAGTCCGTGCCCGCCGACGTGCTCAAGCTCGACCGCTCGTTCGTCGAGGGGCTGTCCACCGACACCCGCAAGGCCTCGATCGTCTCCGCGGTGCTGTGGCTGGCCGGTTCGCTGGGCATGAGCGTGGTCGCCGAGGGCGTCGAGGACGCCGGCGACTGGTACGCCCTGCGCGCGGCGGGCTGCCCGGCCGGGCAGGGCTACCTGTTCAGCCGGCCGGTCCCCGGCGCCGACTTCGACGCGCTGCTGCGCCGGGGGCTCGAGCTCATGCCCGCCTGACCGGGCCCCGTTGCCTCGGGGGCGCCAACCGGGTTGTGTCAGGCATGGTTCTGATCACCCAGCGACGCTCCGATCCGCCTCCGGCCCCGCTCGAGGCGCCGCATCCGGTGCGTACCAGGATCGCGGTCCTCGACGGGCTCCGGCTGGTGGCCGCGCTCCTGGTGGTCGGCTATCACTTCCTGGCGTACGACCGGGGCGGCGCGAAGCCGTGGGGGGTCACCTCCGACGTGGCGTTCCCGGGGCTGTGGCGCGCCGCCTCGTACGGCTGGCTGGGGGTGGAGCTCTTCTTCCTGATCAGCGGCTTCGTCATCGCGATGAGCGCGTGGGACCGTACGCCCGGGGAGTTCGTGCGCTCGCGGGTCACCCGGCTGTTCCCGGCGTACTGGGCGGCGGTGCTGCTGACCTTTGCGGTGCTGACGCTGTGGCCCCTGGTACGCGACCCCGTGTCGGCCGGCGACATGCTGGTCAACCTGACGATGCTGCAGGAGCCGCTCGGCGTGCGCTCGGTCGACGCGGTGTACTGGACGTTGTGGGTGGAGGCGCGCTTCTACCTGCTGTTCGCGGTGCTGCTCGCGTGGCGCGGCGGGCTGAGCGTACGCAAGGGTGCGGTCTTCGGTGGGGTGTGGCTCGTCGCCGCGGTCGTCGCCCACCAGGCGGACGTGCCCGCGCTCGATGTCGTCGTGATGCCCGACTACGCGCCGTACTTCGTCGCCGGGCTGGCGCTCTATCTGATCCACCGCAGCGGCGGGCACCCGCTGCTCTGGGGGCTGACCGGTGTGTCGTACCTGCTGGCGCAGCACCACGTGGCGAGCATGGTCGCCCGGGTGTCGCGTACCCTCGACCGGCCGCTCGCCGGCTGGCCGGCGCTGCTGCTGGTGACCCTGTGCTTCGCGGCGATGGCGCTGATCGCCACCCGCCGCCTCGACCGCATCCGCTGGCGGTGGCTGACGGTCGCGGGAGCCCTGACCTACCCGCTGTACCTGCTGCACGAGTACATCGGCTGGACCATGATCGCCGCCCTGCACCCGCTGCTGCCGCGCTGGGCGGTGCTGCTGCTGGTCGTCGCGGCGGTCACGGGCGCGGCGTGGCTGCTGCACCGGTACGTGGAACGGCCGCTCGGCCGCGTGCTGCGCGACCGGCTCGCGCGGTCGTTGCCTAGGTGACCGGCCGGGTGCGCAGGCCGTCGAGCAGCACGTCGAGGTAGCGGTGGGCGGTCGCGGCGCGCCCGGCGGCGTCCGCGGCGGGATGCACCCGGGCGGCGAACGCGACGCCGCACATCAGCGGGCGCAGGTCGGCGGCCATCACGGCCGGATCGGTCGCGCCCGCCGCCTGCGCACGGTCGAGCAGCTGCTCGAAGAGCGCGACGAGACGCTGCCGCAGCTCCTCGGTGCCCGGCAGCGCGGTCTCCGGCGCCGCCAGCGCCGCCGCGACGGCAGGGTCGGTGATCTGCACCTCGAGACCGGCGTGCAGGAAGCCGCGCAGCGCCGCCCACGGGTCGTCGCCGGCCAGGGCCTGCTCGGCCTGCCGCACCTGTGCCTCGAGCCCCGGCATGGCGAGGGTCTCGAGCAGGGCCTCCGGCGTCGGGAAGTGCCGGTAGACCGTGGCCACGCCGACCTCGGCGGCCCGGGCGACCTCGTTGAGCTGGATCGGCAGCCCGGCGTCGGCGAGGCGCCGGCCCACCTCCACGATGCGCTGCCAGTTGCGGGCGGCGTCCTTGCGCAGCGGGGCAGTGGTCATGCCCACAAGCGTAGCGGATAGCCCATCCGATTCTGCTAGCCTAAAAACGGATGAGCTATCCCCTTCGAGGAGTTGCCATGCGTGACAGCATTCAGGTGGGCGGGGCCCGCCGGACGTACGAGATCGCCGGTGCGGCCGACGGCAAGCCGGACCGGGCCCTGGTCATCGTCTTCCACGGGTCCAAGCAGACCGGGCGGAAGCACCAGGAGTTCACCGGGCACGCCTACGACGCCCTCGACGCCGTGGTCGTCTATCCCGACGGCCACAAAGGCAACTGGAACGACGGGCGGCGCGAGAGCTCGTTCCCGGCGCGCAGGGACAACATCGACGACGTCGCCTTCACCCGTGCCCTCATCGACGCGGTGGCCGGCAGTCACGGCATCGACCGCGCCCGGGTCTACGCGGTCGGCTACTCCAACGGCGGCCAGCTGGTCGTGCGCCTGGCCCACGAGGCCCCGGAGCTGCTCGCCGGGGCCACGGTGATCGCGGCGACCATGCCCGCGCCGGAGAACTTCCTGGTCACCGACGCGCCGGCCGTGCCGCTGCCGGTGCTGCTGATCCACGGCACCAAGGACCCGATCAACAAGTACGAGGGCGGCGAGTTCGCCTGGTGGGCGCGCAAGGCGTTCAAGGTCGGCGGCCGGGCG
>NZ_JAUQWH010000369.1 GCF_030757795.1 Actinoplanes oryzae | reverse complement strand
CAAGGGATCGCGCTGGGCCGCGGGACTGCTCGTCCTGCTGATCGCGGGATGCGTCGGCGTGGGCAAGGCCGCGCCACCACCGCAGGCCGATTCCCCGGGCACCGGCGCACGTGTGGCAGTCCGTCGCGGCCGGCTGCCCGGTCTGACCTCCCCGCCGTACGGGCTCGGCGCGAGGGGCAAGCGGCTGGAGCCCTTCGTGGCGCCGGCTCAGCAGGAGCAGCTCGACAAGCTCGCCCCGGACGCCGCCGTCGACTCGGCGACCTGCCAGTACAAGGCGACCGCCGGCGCGCTTCCGCTCCTGCTCTCGGACGTGATGCTGTTCCGCGGTGCGGCTGGCGCCACGCAGGCGGAGGCGGTGTACCGGCAAAACCACGACGCCGTGGCCGGCAGCATCGACTTCGCCGAGGTGCCCGGGCTCGGTGACGGCGCCTTCGCGTACTTCTCGCTGAACGCGCTCCACGTGAAGGTGCGCAGCGGG
>NZ_JAUQWH010000368.1 GCF_030757795.1 Actinoplanes oryzae | reverse complement strand
AACATCGCCGACATCCTGTACCGGCGCGGGGACTACGACGAGGCCCTGCGCATCCGCCGCGAGGTAGAGCTGCCGGTCTACGAGCGGCTCGGTGACACCCGCTCCGCGGCGGTCACCTGGGGCAACATCGCCGACATCCTGTTCCAGCGCGGGGACTACGACGAGGCCCTGCGCATCCACAACGAGGAAGCACTGCCGGTCTACGAGCGGCTCGGTGACACCCGCGAGGCGGCGGTCACCTGGGGCAACATCGCCGACATCCTGTACCGGCGCGGGGACTACGACGAGGTCCTGCGCATCCGCCGCGAGGTCCAGCTGCCGGTCTACGAGCGGCTCGGTGACACCCGCTCCGCGGCGGTCACCTGGGGCAAGATCGCCGACATCCTGTACCGGCGCGGGGACTACGACGAGGCCCTGCGCATCCACAACGAGGAAGCACTGCCGGTCTACGAGCGGCTCGGTGACACCCGCTCCGCGGCGGTCACCTGGGGCAAGA
>NZ_JAUQWH010000367.1 GCF_030757795.1 Actinoplanes oryzae | reverse complement strand
GTGATCCGGCACTTGCGTGTGGAAGCGGTGTCGCTCAACGGATAAAAGGTACCCCGGGGATAACAGGCTGATCTTCCCCAAGAGTCCATATCGACGGGATGGTTTGGCACCTCGATGTCGGCTCGTCGCATCCTGGGGCTGTAGCAGGTCCCAAGGGTTGGGCTGTTCGCCCATTAAAGCGGTACGCGAGCTGGGTTTAGAACGTCGTGAGACAGTTCGGTCCCTATCCGCCGTGCGCGTTGGATACTTGAGAAGGGCTGTCCCTAGTACGAGAGGACCGGGACGGACGAACCTCTGGTGTGCCAGTTGTCCCGCCAGGGGCACGGCTGGTTGGCTACGTTCGGAAGGGATAACCGCTGAAAGCATCTAAGCGGGAAGCTCGCTTCGAGATGAGGTATCCCACCACCTTGAGTGGGTAAGGCTCCCAGCTAGACGACTGGGTTGATAGGCCGGAGATGTAAGCCAGGTAACTGGTTCAGTTGACCGGTACTAATAGG
>NZ_JAUQWH010000366.1 GCF_030757795.1 Actinoplanes oryzae | reverse complement strand
GGCACACGGCGGCCGCAAGCCCCGCCACGGGGGCGAGTTCATCTTTGGTGACCCCGCCAGCTGGGGTGAACCAGACGCCGCCACCACCACCGACACCCGGCTTTATGGCGCCGCGACCGCACGCTCCTGGAACCGGCTGCACCCACGATTGACGCACCGCACCGCCTGGACCACCCACATCGGCGTCCTGCCGATCATCGAGGGCACCCTGATCCTGCTGACCGTCGACCGCCTACCCTCCGGCGCGACTGCGAAACCGGTCTGGCTGTGGTGGTCACAACCCGAGGCCACCGCCGCCGAGACCGATCTGTGCTGGCAGGCCTTCCTGCGCCGCTTCGACATCGAGCACACCTTCCGCATGCTCAAGCAAACCCTCGGCTGGACAACGGCGAAACTACGCGACCCGGCCGCCGCCGACCGCTGGACCTGGCTCGTGATCGCCGCCTACACCCAACTGCGCCTCGCCCGCGACGCGGCCGCCGACCTCCGCCGACCATGG
>NZ_JAUQWH010000365.1 GCF_030757795.1 Actinoplanes oryzae | reverse complement strand
CGCACTTACAGCCAATGCCTGGCCCTCGGCGTCCTGCACTACGACGCCATCATCGACAACACCAAATACCGGAAACTGACCGGCCTGGGCTCCCCCAAGGCCACGGTCGAACTACAGGACTTGGTCGCCCGCGAAACTCCTCCAGCAGGTCGGAACGCAAAGGTGGGCCCGCTACAGGCTCGCCCAGCAATTCAACCCGGATGCCGCCCACCGCGCCGACCGGCACACGCCGGCCGACCGAAGAGAAGAGATCCTTCACGCTCTAGGCACCTGCGACTGCGCGCCGAACTCGCTCACCGGACCGGCTTGTCCGACCAGACGGTCCGCCGCTGGCTGACCCTCCTGCGCCACGAAGGGCAGATCGAAGCCACCGAGAATTCAACCGCCAGCAAGAACACCAAGTACCCGACGGATCGTCGCACCGCGCACCACAGAGTTGATGCCGATCGCTCGACCTTGGGTTAGAAACGCTCACCGATGCCGAGGCGGGCGTGGACCTGCTGGGCACGCTCGGCAGCGGCGCTGG
>NZ_JAUQWH010000364.1 GCF_030757795.1 Actinoplanes oryzae | reverse complement strand
CCTGCATGAGGCGGTCTCCACCGATCACGCGCATCTCGCGCGCCTCCTCGCCGCTGCCGGCCTGACCCTCGGCGACAGCGGCATCGATCCCCACCGCTCCCCGCGACGGCTGCTGCACACCCCGCGCTACGACGCGATGCAGGCCGCCCTCGGGCCGGACGGACACGTGATGATGTGCAGCACCGCGGGCCTCCAGGTGTGTCTCGACGCGGGCACCCCCGGCGAGGTGGCCACCCGCTGGGCCGCGGTGAACGCGCTCGGTCCCCCGCTGCTCGCCGCCTTCGCCACCGCGCACACGCACGCCGGCCGGGCCACCGGGCACGCGTCCGCCCGCATGGCCGCCTGGTGGGCGATGGACCCGCGGCTGACCCACCCGATCCCCGCCTCGGCGGACGACCCGGCCGGGGCCTGGGCCCGCTACGCGCTCGACGCCCCGGTCACCTGCATCCGCCGGGAGGACGGCAGCTGGGCCGCTCCCCCGGGCCTGACCCTGCGGGACTGGGTCGGCGGCGCGCTACCCCGGCGCCCCACCGCCGCCGACGTCGACTACCACCTGAGCACGCTGTTCCCGCC
>NZ_JAUQWH010000363.1 GCF_030757795.1 Actinoplanes oryzae | reverse complement strand
CACGAACTACACCGCCTGAACATCGTGCAGAAGAACTCCCGGCCGAACCATCGCACCACCTGCGGCAAAGTCGAACGCTTCCACCAAACCCTGAAACTCTGGCTGCGGTCCCAACAACCACAACCCGCAACCATTACGCAGCTACAAACACTGATCGACGTATTCGTCGACGAATACAATCACCGCCGCCCGCACCGATCTCTCACGCACCGCGCCACCCCGGCCGCCGCCTATCACGCCCGGCCGAAAGCCACCCCCGGCACTAACACGAGCACCAGCCACGACCGGGTCCGCAAAGACAAGATCAGCAAAGCCGGCACCATCACGCTGCGCGTCGCCGGCCGGCTGCGCCACATCGGCATCGGCAAAACCTACGCCGGAACCTACGTCCTACTCCTCGTCCACAACCTCGACGTCCGCGTCCTCGACGCCACCACCGGCGAACTCCTCCGCGAGCTCACCATCGACCCACAACGCGACTACCAGCCCACCGGCCGACCACCCGGCCCCACCCGGACAAACAAAACGCCCGGACCTACGAAAACGTAGGTCCGGGCGTTTCCGATGTCTTGAGACATCACA
>NZ_JAUQWH010000362.1 GCF_030757795.1 Actinoplanes oryzae | reverse complement strand
TACAACATCGTCATCGCCGCCTTCACCCAAGTCGTCGAAATCGCCATCGCCCTGTCCACCGGCTTCGGCGCCGCCGCCGTCCCCGGCCTCATCAAAATCGGCCAGGAAATCGTCAAAGCCCTCATCGACTTCCTCCGCCAACGCCTGCGCAACCAACTCATGCACCTCATGTGGGAAGGCATCCAGGAAGGCCTCGAAGAACTCTGGCAATCCGCCGCCGCCCAACTCACCCAGATCGCCGAGGGCAACCGCAAAACCATCGACTACAAAGACCTCGCCATGGCCTTCGCCGGCGGGCTCTTCATCGGCCTCGGCGTCAGCGGCGTCCACATGATCGGCGGCAAGTTCTACCCCAAAATCAACAAAAACCCCTACAGCCGCGAAATCCTCTCCGCCCTCGCCGAAACCGGCTTCGAAGGCCTCTTCTCCCTCATGACCGGCGGAGACTTCAAACCCGGCGCCACCATCACCAGCAGCATCATCGGCGGCATGGCCCAGCACTACGCCCAAGAAATCAACAAAATCTACAACCCACAATGGAACGGAGACAACCGCCCACCACTCGACCTCAAAACCGGCGGCGG
>NZ_JAUQWH010000361.1 GCF_030757795.1 Actinoplanes oryzae | reverse complement strand
GCGCTGCGGCTGGGGCGGTGTTCGTGGCGGGGGTCGCAGCCGGGGAAGGAGCCGGCGCGGCGGGCATCGCGGTGTCGAAGCCGAGGAGGCCACCAGCTGTTGGCGCAGCGTTCTCGATCGGCTTCGGCGCGGGCGCGGGTGCCGGATTGGTGGCGTTCGCGGGGCTCGGGGAGCCGGTCGGCGGAGGGGCAGGGTTGCTGTTGCTGACGGGCGGAGGCGTAGACGTCGTGCCGCCTGCGGGAGGGGGAACTGGAGTGGCGGCTCCCTGGGGTGCTTGTGCGCCGCGCGGTGTTGGGCTCGCGGCGGGTGAGGGGCCAGGTGAAGGGCTTCCGGCGAGTGGGGTAGGCCCGGCGGGAGCGGGGGATCCGGCGGGCGTGGGGGACCCGGCGGGTGAGGGGGGTGGGTTGCCTGCGCCGGCCGACGGCTGTGGGGCGCCGGTTGGTTGCGGCGCGCCGGGGCCCGAGGCCGGCGTGGGCGGAGCGCTGTACGGCGGCGGATTGCCCTCCTTCTCGCTGTAGGGCGGGGGACCCTCGCCCTGGGCGCCGTAGGGCGGTGGGGGCTCGGCGCTGTCCTGTGGGGGCGGATTGGTG
>NZ_JAUQWH010000360.1 GCF_030757795.1 Actinoplanes oryzae | reverse complement strand
GCGGCGAGGGAAGGGGCCGGGGCCGAGGAGATCTCGACCTGCCCGCCGGGCTCGCAGGTCACCGTGCCGTGCGCCGGCAGGGGGAGCTCGGGACTGTGGGGATCCAGGGTCCGCGGGGCGTGCGGGCCGAGGGCTTGTCGCAGGGACGAGGGTCGTAGGGGAGCCCGGGGATCGGCCGCCGGGTGAACTGTCCACTCCAGCTCGGCGCCGAGGCGGGTCGGTGGGCCGGTCTTGAAGCAGATGGCGCGGATGCGCGCCTCCACTTCCTCCTGGTCACGCAGCACGCGGCTGGTGGCCGCGGCATCGCGGTCGAGCGTCGTCATCGGGGCAGTCTCCTTAAGGAAGGGAACCCGCAATCACGTAGCCCAGACTATGGCCGGGGTGAGACAAGAACGCGCGTCATGCCGATGGCCCCCGGGGGACAAAACGCTGACGACCTGCACCGACGTGGGCATAGTGACCTGTGCCACTGGACATGGCGAAGGCCGGTCCGCAGGACCGGCCTTCGTGGGTGCAGCGCGAGGATCAGATGCTGTCGGTGGCCAGCTGCGAGCGCAGCTTGGTCAGCGCCTTGGTGAGCAGGCGGCTGACGTGCATCTGGCTGATGCCGATCTGG
>NZ_JAUQWH010000036.1 GCF_030757795.1 Actinoplanes oryzae | reverse complement strand
GGAGGCGAAGCCGCCGAGCACGCGCCGGAACTCCCGGCTCGGGATGGGGATGTCACGCACGCGCGCTCACCGCCGCCTTGATCAGCGGGCCGGCGGTCGCGCCCCACTCGGCGACGACGGCGTCCTGGTCGGCCATCTTGGCCATGGTCATGTAGAGGCCGCGGGCGGGGACGGTCGCGCCGAGCTCGACGAGCAGCGGGCGCAGGTGGGTCTCGATCGACAGGGCGTGCAGGTCGCCGCCGCCGGTCATGACGGGCACCGCGACGACGCCGTGCAGGCCGTCGGTGTCGTACCGGTCGAGGAAGGCCTTGAGCATGCCGGTGTAGGTCGCCTTGTACGTCGGGGAGGCGACGATGAGCAGGTCGCTGGCCGCCACCCGGGCGGTGAGGTCCGCCAGCTCCGCGTCCGACCAGTCGAACAGGCGCGTGGCGTGGTCGGCCAGGTCGACGACCAGGGCGCCGTCGGCCGCGCCGAGGAACGACGCGACGGCGGTGGCCGTACCGAGGGTGCGGCTCTGGGGCTTGGGGTTGCCCACCAGGATCGTGGTCTTCATCGGGTCGCTCCCGCGGGGTGGACGATCGTGGTGATCGTGCCGTCGGTGTGGTAGAGGCAGACTTCGATGCCGAGGTCGCGCGCGGCGCGGGTGCTCCAGGCCGCGGGGGTGAAGACCTGGGCGGCGGTCTCGCTGACGCACAGCACGATCCGGCTCCGCGGGAAGTAGGCCCCGCGCAGCCAGGTCAGCTTGAACATGTCGGCCATGACCTTGTTGCGGTGCTGGGACCGGAACGTGCCCGTGTTGCCCACGATCTGCACGAGGACGGTGTTGTCCTCGTCGGCTCCCTCGATCTCCAGGCGGCTGCCGTCGCCCAGGTCGATCGACTTGGGGCGCAGCTCGATGCCCCGCGCCCGGCCCAGGGCGAGCAGCATCGCCCGCTCCACGCTCTCGGGTCCGAATCTGCGCCATCCGCGTTCCGGCATGAGGTCAATACTATGGATCAAGGTCATTGTCGTCATCGCGTGGCTCCTTCCGTTGTGAGTTGCTTCTCTGTGCGGGCCCGTGCCGGCAGCGTCGCCAGCAGACCCGCGACGGCCAGGACGACCAGGAGGCCCAGGACGGTGCAGGCCACGAGGGTGCCCGCCCCGCTCGCCACCGCGAAGACCGTCACCGGTCCCGCCGCGGCGCCCAGGTCCCCGGCGGTCCGGGTCAGTCCGACGATGGCGCCGGCCGCCCCGGCGGGGTAGGCGTCCCCGGTGATCACCCCGGGCAGCACCCCGACGACCCCGGTGCCCACGGAGTAGGCGACGATCGCGGCCGCGTACCCGATCGGGGTGTGCAGCAGCGGCAGCGCGACGAGCGCGACCGCCGTCACCACCCCGGCGGGGATCAGCAGCCGCGCCCGCGCGCCCCGGTCGATCCACCGCCCGATCAGCGGCATCGTGGCGAGTCCGGCGACCGTGCCCGCGGCGGTGGCGAGGCCGAGCGTGAACGGGGTGAGCCCGCCCGTGTCGTACGCCATCACCGGGACCAGGCCCTGCTCGCCGGCGAACCGGGCGAAGAACGTCGCGAACGACACCCCGCACAGCGCCACCAGCAACGGGGTGTGCCCGAAGCCGCGCAGCGTCAGCGGGGGTCCGCCCGCGGCCGGCGCCGGAGCCGCCCAGTAGTGGGTGGCCGGGCTGATCAGGTCCCAGACCAGGCACGCGAGCACCGGCAGCGCCGCCACGACGAACGTCCCGCCGGTGCCGACCAGGCCGACGACGGCCCCGCCGAGCACCGAGCCGGCCGCCGCCCCGCTCATCTGCACCACCGTCGCGGTCGCCATCACCGCACCGCGCCGCTCCGCCGGAGCACCGGCCACCAGCACGGCGAAGCCGATGGTCACCGCCGCCCCGCCGAGCACGCCCGCCACGAGCCGGAGCCCGATCAGGGCGCCCGCCGAGTGCGCCGCGCCGGTCAGCGCGGTCACCGCGGCGAGGGCGAGGAGCACGACCCGCAGATAGGTACGAGCCGGCAGCCACCGCAGCGCCAGCCCGGCGGGCAGGTTCGCCAGCACCCGGCCCACGCCGAATGCGGTGACGACGGTGCCGAGCAGGGTGGCGGCGATGCCGAAGCGGTCGAGGTGCAGCGGCAGGACGGGGACGACCACACCCCAGGTCATCTGGGCCGATGCGATGAGCGCACAGACCAGGAGGGTCTGGCGGCGCACCCTAGACCGCCAGGTTCTCGCGCAGGGTCCGGCCGGGGTAGCGCGGCGCGAGGGCCCCGCGCCGGCGCAGCTCCGGGGCGAGCAGCTCGGCGATGTCGTCGTAGCCCGACGGCATGCCCAGCGGGCTGGACAGCATGTAGCCGCCGCGGGCGCCGGTCGCCTGGAAGTTCTCCTGCAGCGCGTCGGCGACGGTGGCGGGGTCGCCGATGAGCGTGTGGTCCATGCCGGTCGCGCTCTTCCAGCCGTGCTCGAAGAACTCGGTGCGGCTCATCTCGTAGTCCTCGCCGTGCTCGGCGATGAGCGTGCCGATGAGGCCGGCGGGGGAGGCCTGGGCCAGCGCCGCCTGCCGCTTGAGCTCGCCGAGCGGGAACGACGCGGGCAGCTTGCCGAAGTCGATGCCGGCGTTGTGGGACAGGTACGCCCCCACCGCCTCCTCGCCCCAGAAGCTGAGCACCTCGTCGCGCCGGGCCGCGGCCTCCTCCTTGGTCCGCCCGACGATCACCTGGGTGGCCCAGAGGATGCCGACCGAGCCCGGGTCCCGGCCCTCGTCGCGCAGCGCCTGGTCGAGCAGCCCGCGGTGGCGCTGCTGGGAGGCGACGCTGGCGCCGAAGCCGAACACCACGTCCGCGAAGCGCGCCGACGCCGCGATGCCGCGCGGGGAGGCCCCGGCCTGCACGAGGACGGGCGAGCCCTGCGGGCTGGGCACGCTGGGCAGCGGGCCCTTGACGTCGAAGAACCGGCCGTGGTGGTCGATCGCGTGCACCTTCGCCGGGTCGGCGAACCGGCCCGTCGCGCGGTCGCGAAGGATCGCGTCGGGCGCCACCGAGGACCACAGGGCCCGGCAGACGTCGACGAACTCCTCCATGCGCTCGTAGCGCTGGTCGTGCTCCATCAGCTTGTCGAAGCCGTAGTTCGCGGCGTCGGCGCTGCGGGTGGAGGTGACCACGTTGAAGGCGATCCGGCCCCCGGTCACGTGGTCGAGGCTGTTGAGCAGCCGGGCCACGTAGAACGGGTGCATGAACGTCGACGAGTAGGTCAGGCCGAAGCCGATGTGCTCGGTGACCGTGGACATGGCCGCGATGACCGGGCTCATGTCGTGCCGCGGCCACTGGATGCCCCACTCGACGGCGGCGTCGATCGAGCCGTGCCAGGTGTCCGGGATGCCCGTGCCGTCGCCGAAGAAGAGCATGTCGATGCCGGCCCGCTCGGCGGTGACGGCCAGCTCCATGAACATCCGGTGGTCCGGGAAGTCCCGGCCGACCCAGGAGCCGGCCCGGTTCCACTTGCCCTCGGTGTGCGTGAACGACAGGTCCAGCGCCAGATGCATGCCGGTCATGCGGAGTCCCCCGTTCGCATGCTCTCCTGGCCCTCACCGGCGCGGCCGTCGGCCTCCTGCGGTGGGTGGAGTTCGGTGCAGTCGATCATGCGGTTGCCCCCTGGAACAGGCCCGCCAGCTCGGCGTTGTCGGTCAGCACGGCCGCGGTCAGCTCCAGCTGGGTGAGCGCGGCGGCGTTGACGGCCGGGTCGTACGCGGCGACGGCGTCGCGCGGCACGAGCACCGGGTAGTCGCGCTGGAACGCGTCCACGACGGTGGCCGCCACGCAGCACTCGGTGGTCAGGCCGCAGACGGCGAGCCAGCCGGTGCCGAGGACCATGAGCCTCTGCTCGAGGTCAGTGCCGACGAAGCCGCTGTAGCCCCGCTTGACCACGCGGGTCTCGCCGGGCTCCGGGGTGACGCCGTACCACTCGGCGCCCTCGGTGCCCACCACGCACGGGTTCTCAGCGGGCTCGATGCCCTGGAACCAGTCGCTGGCCCGCCACGGGTGGGCCGGGTCGCTGCCCAGCTCCACCCAGATGACCGGCACGCCGGCGGCCCGGGCGGCCCGGACGGCCTCCGCGGTGCCCTCGACGGCCTTGGCCACGGCGCCCAGGTCGGGGTCGTAGCCGGCGATCCGCTCGGGCTCGGCGAAGTCGCGCTGCACGTCCACCACGATGAGGGCGGGACGCCCCGGCAGCGTCGCGAGCTGCCGGTCGCGCTGGGCACTCATGCCAGGTCCGCGGCGCGGAGCGCGGGGAGCACAGCCTCACCGAAGGGGAGCAGGTCCGCGTGGTAGTCCGGGAAGATCAGCATGAGGCCGTCGAGCTCCGCCTCGGTCGTGATCTTCTGGATGTGCTCGATGACGGTCTCCGGGCCGCCGGTCACGTACGGGGTCTGGAACGCGTCGGTGCCCTTCGCGCCCTCGGCCCACGCCCGCGCCGTCTCGGCCGGGATGCCCCACGACGTGCGCATGTTGAACAGCGCGTCCTTGTCGAGCCCCGCGGAGAAGCGCTCGGCCTTGGCCTCGGCCGCGGCGTCGGTCTCGTCGAGGACGACGGTGAGCATCGAGTACGTCTTCACCGTGCGGCCGTGCTTGATCGCGCGCTCGTGGACGTCGCGCGAGAACTCGCGCATCTGCTCGAGGTTGTCGGCGGACAGGAAGGCGCCGTCGGCGTACCGGGCCTGGAAGTCGCGGCCGGACTCCGAGCGGCCGGCGCTGATGATCGCGGGGCGGGTCGCCGGGTGCGGGCGCGACTCGCACTCGTCGAGCGTGAAGAAGTCGCTCTTCATGGTGACCTTGTCCTCGGTCCACAGGCGGCTGACCGCCTGCGTCCACTCCTCGGTCATCCGGTAGCGCTCGCCGTGCGAGAGCGCCGGGTCCCAGAGGCCCATCTGCTCGAACTCGGCCGCGTACGAGCCGTTGACGATGTTCATGCCCGCCCGGCCGCCGGAGACGTCCTGCAGCGTGGTGAACATCTTCGCCGCGATCGCCGGGTGGTGGATGTTGGCGTGCATGGTCGCCCAGATCTTCACCGTGGAGGTGGCCTCGGCGAGCGCCGACATGAGGGTCATCGACTCCAGCGTCTGACCCCAGTGGTCGGTGCTGCCGCCGAAGCCCTTCCACTTCGCCATGCTCATGATGAAGTCCAGCCCGATGGCCTCGGCGTCGATCGCGACCTTGCGGTTGTACGCGTACGTGGCCTCGGGGTGGGGTGCTGTCTCGGAGAGCATCCAGCCGCCGTTACCGATCGGGAGGAACACTCCGTATTCTTTGGCCGACATAGTGTCCGGCTCCTTTCTGTGCGCTGGTCTCCCCACCCTCTTACGGGGCGGGCCAGATCAGCTTGTCGCCGTCGTAGATGTTCTCGATGAACTGCGGCGCGAACTCGGTACGCTCGTCGTCGGCGCTGATCTGGGTCACGGTGTACTTGTTCAGCATGTCCGCGAGAGCGTGCACGTTGTCCAGGTCGATCGTGCCGAGCGGCGTGCCGGCCTTCCGAGTCTCCTTGACCACCTGGGCCTCGGTCTGCCAGATGCCGACGTTGGCCTGCTGGTCGTAGGGGTAGCCCTGGCTGCCGCCGTCGAGCTCGGCCGTGTACTTCACGCACTCGGCGGCGTTGGCCTCGCAGTACTCGTAGGCGTGCAGGGCCGCGCGGAGCACGTCCTCGACCGCGGTCGGGTGCTCGGCGGCGAACTCGGGGTCGACCGCCATCGAACCCAGCGAGCTGGGCACCTGGTAGTCGGAGGGGCGCCAGACGGTGACCTTCTTGCCGGCGGCCTTGAGCTGGTTGGGCTCGTTGGAGATGAAGCCGGTCAGCGAGTCGACCTGGCCCTGGGGCAGGATCGAGGGGTCGTAGCCGACGACGGTCTGCTGGACCGAGTCGAAGTCGACGCCCTCCTTGATCATCATCGCCTGCACGGCGACCGGCATGGCGCCCTTCTGGCCCAGCTTGGTGCCGTCGAGCTGCTTGAGGCTCTTGATGTCCGGGTTGGTCATGAGAATCTCGAGACCCGAGTTCGAGTACGACGAGATGCCCTGGATGTGGATGCCGTTGGCGTTGGCGGTGAGGATGTCCTGCTGGCTCACCGGGCTGAAGGTGACGTGCCCGGCGGCCATCAGGTTGGTGTTCTGTGCGACGTCGCCGGTGCCGGGCTCCAGCGAGACGTTCAGGCACAGGTCCTCGAAGTAGCCCAGCTTCTTGGCCGCGGCGTACTCGAGGATGGAGGCCGAGGCCTGCCACCCGTAGCCGGAGAGGTAGACGATCTCCCCGGCGGCCTTGTTCTGCTCGCACCGATCCGCCGAGATCAGGGCTCCGGGGGAACGCTCGGCCGAGGGCTTGCTGTCGTCCGACGAGCAGGCACTCGCGGTGACCGCCAGGACGGCGCTCGCTGCTACGGCCAGCGTGGTACGGATCCGGTTTCTCATCGTTTCGCCTCTGGTGCATTCAGGCCGGTACGGGTGGCCGGCGCTCGGGTCAAAAAGGTCGTTCTGTGCCCTGGTACGCGATTACGGGGCGGGCCAGATCAACTTGTCGCCGGTGTAGATGTTCTTGATGTACTGGGGCGCGAACTCCGCCTGCGCGTCCGCGTCGACGATCTTCGTGCCGGTGTACTGGTTGAGCATCGTGACGAGCGAGGACACGTTGGCGCTGTCGACGCTGCCCAGCGGGGTGCCGGCCGGGACGCTGCTGCGGATCACGTCGACCTCGGTGGTCCAGATGCCCTCGTTGGACTTCTCGTCGTAGCCGGCGCCGGTCAGGTCGGCGGCGGCCTTGACGCACTCCGCCGCGTGCGTCTCGCAGTACTCGAACGCGTGCAGCTGCGCCCGGAGCACGTCCTCGACCGCGGTTGGGTTCTTGGTGGCGAAGTCGGGGTTGACGGCCATGGCGCCGAGCGAGCCCGGGACCTTGTAGTCGTACGGGCGCCAGACCTTGACGTCCTTGCCCTGCGCCTTGAGCTGGTTGGGCTCGTTGGAGATGAAGCCGGTCAGCGACTTGACCTGGCCGCGGGGCAGGATCGACGGGTCGTAGCCGACGACGACCTGCTTGATGCTCTTGAAGTCCGCGCCGGCCTGCACGAGCATGGCCTGCACGCCGACCGGCATGGCGCCCTTCTGGCCCAGCGTGGTGCCGTTGAGCTGCTTGAGGTCGGTGACGTCGGGCATGGTCATGAGGACCTCGAGGCCGACGTTGGAGTAGGACGAGATGCCCTGCACCTTGATGCCGTTGGCGTTCGCCGACAGGATGTCCTGCTGGCTGACCGGGCTGAAGGTCACCTTGCCCGAGGCGAGCAGCTTGGTGTTCTGCGCCGTGTCACCGGTGCCCGGCTGCAGCTTGACGTTCAGGCACAGGTCCTTGAAGTAGCCGAGCTTGTCCGCCGCGGCGTACTCCAGGATGGAGGCCGAGGCCTGCCACTGGTAGCCGGACAGGTACGTGATCTCGCCGGCGGCCTTGTTCTTCGCACAGCGCTCGGCCGAGATGGCCGAGCCGCTCGACGCGCTCGGGGACGCCGACGCGTCGTCGTCCGACGAGCCGCACGCGGCGACGGAGCCGAGCAGCGTGGCCGCCGCGGCGACAGCCAGAGTTGTTCGGATTCCGGTTCTCATGTCGTCACTCCTGGTGATTTTTCTCCGGGCAGGGCAAACCGGCCGTCCGAGGCGGACGACCGGCGGAGTTCAGGGATCAGCGGCCGGAACCCTGGCGGGTCTCGTGCCAGTGCAGGACGCGGCGCTCCAGCAGGGTCACCACGAGCAGCAGCAGGGAGCCGAGCACCGCGAGGATCGCGATGGAGGCCCAGACCGCGGCGAGCCGGTTCATCGAGGAGGCGAGGCTGATCGCCGTGCCCAGGCCCTTCGAGGAGCCGGCCGCGGACAGCTCGGCGACGACGGCACCGACGATCGAGAGCGGGAAGACGATGCGCAGCGCGGCGAACAGGTACGGCATCGCGCTCGGGATCCGGATGTACCACAGGGTCTCGAGCCGGGAGGCGTTGACCGTCCGGTAGACCTGCAGCACCGGCTGCGGCACGGTCCGCAGGCCCATCGACGTGTTGATGAGGATGGGGAAGAAGCAGATCAGCCCGGTGACGATGAGCTTGGGCAGCATGCCGAAGCCGAAGGCGACCACCAGCGCCGGGGCGATCGCCACGAGCGGGGTCACGTTGAGGATGACCGCCACGGGCATGATCGCGCGCCGGGCCAGCGGGAACTCGCTGACAACGATGGCAAGCACGAAGGCGCACACGAGGCCGAGCCCCAGGCCGCCGAGCGCCTCCTTCAGGGTCGCCCAGGCGCTGTCGAGGTAGTAGTCGGCGTCCTCGTGGAGGGTGGTGCCGATGTCCTCGAGCGGCGGCAGCAGGTAGGGCAGCTTGTGGGCGCCCCACTGCCAGAGGAAGCCCAGCAGGACCAGCATCAGCACCAGCGGGAGCCACATCCGCGGGTGCAGGAACTCCAGGCTGGGGCGGCGCAGCCGGCGGCGGGCCGCGGGCAGGGGCATGATCACTTCTTGCTCGGCCACGGGTCCTCCTGCGTGCTCAGGACCCGTGGAACGCGCCGCGCAGGGCGTCGCGGACCAGGTCCTCGTAGTGGTGGAACTCGGCCGTCTTGAGCAGCGCCGAGCCGCGCGGCCGGGGGAGGTCCACGTCGATCACCTCGGTGATGCGGCCGGGCCGCGGCGCCATCACCACGATGCGGTCGGAGAGCCGGACCGCCTCGGTGACCGAGTGCGTGACGAACAGGACGGTCGCCTGCAGCTCGTCCCAGAGGTCGAGGAGCTGCTCCTGCAGGCTCTCGCGGGTGAACTCGTCGAGCGCGGAGAAGGGCTCGTCCATCAGCAGCACGTCGGGCCGCAGCGCGAAGGCCCGCACGATCGCGGCGCGCTGCTGCATGCCGCCGGAGAGCTGGCTCGGCAGCTTGTGCATGGCGTCCTGCAGGCCCGCCTTGCGCAGCAGCTCCTCCATGGAGGGCCCGGGCACGCCGGCGCGCTTGCGGGAGGCGGCCCGGTTGACCTTCGCGGGCAGCTTGACGTTCTTGAGCACCGTCAGCCAGGGCAGCAGGGCCGGCGTCTGCGGCACCAGGCCGAGCATCTTGGCCGCGGCCGCCTCGTGCGGGCTCACGCCGCAGACCCGCACCTCGCCGCGCTCCGGGTCCTCGAGACCCGCGACCAGCCGCAGCAGCGTGGACTTGCCGCAGCCGCTGGGGCCGATGACGCTGACGAAGCTGCCCGCCCGGACGCTCAGGTCCACGTCGTTCAGCGCGACCAGTTCGCCGCCCGCGCCGGACGGGTACACCCGGCGGGCACCGGTGACCTGAATGGACGTTGCCGTGGCGACGCTCATGCGAGCGGGCCCTGAACGCGTGCGGGCATGGCGGTCTCCAAGTGGACGGGTAGCGTCGATGGAGCCGAGGAATGCGAGGCGAATACGAGGAATGGCTTCGCGGGACTCAAGCTGAGAGGAACCTAGGGAGGCGATGATTCCGGCGCAAGTAAGCGAAGTTTCCCGTCCGTTAACGCGGGGAATGGTGACCGGCTCGGCATCGAACCCGCTCGAAGCCCTGTGACCTGCTCATAGGCGCTTCGCCAGGGGGACGGATCGGACGTCGTGGCGGCAACGGGAAGCATTCGGCGCAGGTCGGCTGTGATTCAATCGTTACCTATTGCGCCGTAACGGTGCAGGTCGGTGGGCCGGCGCCATATTGTTGCGCCCGTCACATCGTACGGGCATCAATGTGCCGAGGGTGAGCATATCCCCACGCTCGGCCACTCCGGCGGTCGTGGCCCCGATCGGGTGACAATCCCGGCCGCAGGCCCCTGACCGGGCGTTCGGGTGATGACGGTGACGCCGCCGCTGGCGTAATCAGGAGACCTGACGGGGAAGGCAGGTCGGCATTGAGTGGGTGGCATTCATCGGGAGGACTCGCTCCGGCGGTACCCCTTGCGGGCGGCTTGGTGAGCTCCGGCGCCCGGCCCGGGGGCGGGGCGGTCGTGGACCGGGCGGTCGGGCTGCTCGCCGGGCGCACGCGGTGCCGCCTGATCGAGGCCCACCGGCACCTGCTGCAGATGGCCGCCGACGAGGGCCGCCTGCTCGCCGACGTCGCCCGCGACGTGATCGCCCTGCTCGACCCGCCCGAGGCCACCGGCGGCCCCGCGCTGCGGCTCCCGGTGCCGCCGCCACCCGACGCCGTCCAGCTGCGCCGCTCGGAGCCCTGGCCGGCGCTGGTCCAGGCCGTCCTCGACGCGCTGCCCGGCAACGCGGCCCTGCTCCTTCCGGTACGCGACGCGAGCGGCCGCCTCGTCGACCTGGAGTACGCCGCCACCACGCCCGGCGCGATCGCCTCCGACGGCACCCTGAGCCGCGAGCTGATCGGCCGCCGGCTGGCCGCCCAGTTCCCCGAGGAGCTCGACGGCGCGCGCTGGCGGCTCTTCGACCGCGTGCTGCGCACCGGGGAGCCGGCCGAGACCGGCCCGTTCACCTCGCGCGAGGGCCGCTACACGATCCGGGCGCACCGGCTGGGCGCGGCGCTGCTGGCCACCTGGGACCGCCTCGACGTCGCCCCGGCCGAGGACGCCCGCATCGCCGCCACCGAGCGCCTCGGCAACCTCGGCTGGGGCGAATGGGACCTGGTCAGCGGCGACATCCGGTGGTCGGCGCAGCTCTACCGGATCTACGGGCGCGACCCTGCCCTGGGCCCGATGCCGCACGCGGAGTCGGAGGCACTCATCGTCCCCGAGGACCGCCCGTTGCACGCCGCGGTCACCGAGGCGTTCGCCCGCGGCGAGCAGATCGACATGACCGTCCGCATCCGCGTCGGCGATCAGATCAAGCACGTGCACGCGGTCATCGACGCCCTCCGCGACACCGCCGGCAAGCCCCTGCGCCTCTTCGGCATCGTCCAGGACGTCACCGCCCGCGAGACCGCCGCCCTGCGCCTCGCCGAGGTCGAACGCCAGCTCGCCGAGCAGCGCCGCTCCGCCGCGGCCGAGCACGAGGTCGCCACCCGGCTGCGGCAGGTGATCCTGCCGATCCCCGAGGAGCCCCTGCCGCTGCCCGGGCTCAAGGTCGCCGTCCGCTACCTGCCCGCCGCCCGCGACGACCTGGTCGGCGGCGACTGGTACCACGCGGCCGCCCAGCGCGACGGCTCGGTGCTGCTGGCCGTGGGCGACGTGGCCGGCCACGGCACCCCGGCCGCCACGATGATGGCCCAGCTGCGCCACTCCCTGCGCGCCCTGGCGGTCACCACCGGCGATCCCGCCGAGCTGCTCACCCGCCTCAACCGCCTGGTGGCCGACCTGGCCGCCGAGAGCGAGCTCCCGGAGACCACCGCCACGGCCGTGGTCGCCCGCTACGATCCCGCCCGCCGGCGGCTGGTCTGGGCCCAGGCCGGCCACCCGCCGCCCCTGCTGCACCGCGCCGGGCGCACGGCCCCGCTGCCCCGCCCGTCCGGCCCCATCCTCGGCGTCCTCGACGACGCCCGCTACGAGGCCGCGGTCCTCGACCTGCGCCTCGGCGACGTCCTGCTCTGCTACACCGACGGCCTGGTCGAGCACCGCCACCGCGGCCCGGACGACGGCCTCGCCGAGGTTCGCCGCACCATGGACGAGGCGGTCGCCGCCGATCCCCGGCGCCCCCTGCAGGAGCTGCTGGGCCGCCTGCGCCGCGCCAACCCCGCCGACGACACCTGCCTGCTCGCCCTGCGGCCGATCACGGACGAGACCCGCGACCTGCGCGGCTTCCTGCGCTCGCCGCGGGCCGGCGGGTAGCCGGGCGGGCCGTCAGAGCGGGCGGCGGTACTCGAGCAGGTCCGGGTGGGGCGGGAAGGGCTCGCGGGTGACCCGGCCGGTGGCGCGCCAGCCGCGGCGCTCGTAGAAGCGGCGGGCGCGGTGGTTCTCGCGCATGACTTGCAGCGTGGCGTACGGCATCCCGGCCGCGGCGAGGCGGGGGAGCAGCTGGTCGTGCAGCTCGGCCGCCAGGCCGGTGCCCCACGCCGGGACCGCCGTGCCGAAGTGCAGGAGCTCGTTGCCGCGCAGCGCCGCGAAGCCGCGGATCTCCTCCGCGGTGACGAGCACGTCGACGGCCGGATCGGCGAGTTCGGCCTCCCACGCGGCGCGGAGCTCGGCACGCGGATACGGGTACTCGGCCGGCGGGAAGATGTGGGCGAACCCCGCCAGGGCGCCCTCCTCCTGGACGGCGAGCAGCCCGGGCAGGTCGGCCGGCGTGGCGGGGCGGAGCAGCATGACTGCAGGGTATGGAACGATCACGGCATGGCTTCGTACGAGGTGTCGCTCGTGGTGCTCGTCAACGGCGACGGCGCGGTGCTGCTGCAACACCGCGACGAGCACGCGCCCACGGCACCGGAGAAGTGGAGCCTGCCCGGCGGGCGCATCGAGGCGGGCGAGACCCCGCTCGAGGCGGCGCACCGGGAGCTGCGCGAGGAGACCGGGCTGACGGCAGGCGAGCTGCGTCCCCTGTGGAGCGGCCCCCGCCCGTACGAGCACGGCTTCCCGCACGACGTCACGTTCCACGCCTTCGGGGCGGTGACGGACGCGACGCAGGAGGACGTGGTGCTCGGGGAGGGGCGGGCGATGGTGTTCGTACCCCGGGACGAGGTCTGGGACCGCGACCTGGCGGCGACCACCGCCCGCCTCCTGCCCCGGCTGCTGCCCCGCCTGCTGCCGGCCGGGCCCCAGGTGTCGTGCGTGTTCGTGTGCCACGACGGCGCCGGCAAGATCCTGCTCGCCCGCCGCTCGCCCGGCGCACGCGACGAGCCGGGCGCCTGGGACACGGGGGCCGGCGCCCTCGAGTTCGGCGAGACCTTCGAGCAGGCGGTCACCCGCGAGGTCACCGAGGAGTACGCCGCCACCCCGCACGACATCCGCCTGCTGGGCGTCCGCAATGTCCTGCGCCCCGGCTCCCACTGGGTCGCCCTGGTCTTCGCCGCGACCGTCGACCCGGCCGCGGTGGCGATCGGCGAGCCGCACAAGTTCGACGAGCTGGGCTGGTTCACGCCGGAGGACCTCCCGTCGCCCCTGCACAGCCAGCTCCCCGCGACGCTGGAGCTCTTCACCCCCTGACCCGGTGCTCTGCTCGACGACGCGCGTGCGCGGGGCGTACCAGTTCCGGCGGCGGAAAAATCCGACGTATGGGACGGGGGCGAGCGGGTACGCGCCGGGGATGTCGCGCTACGGTGACGGGATCGCGTCGCTGGCCGTGCCGCTGACCGGGGCCGGGGATCTGGACCGGCTGGTCGAGCGGGCGGCGGGCTGCCGGGTGGTCATGCTGGGGGAGGCCAGCCACGGCACGCACGAGTTCTATCGGTGGCGGGCGCTGGTCACGCGGCGGCTGATCGAGGAGCTCGGGTTCTCGTTCGTCGCCGTCGAGGGGGACTGGCCGGACTGTGCGCGGGTGGATGCCGCCGTGCGCGGGCTGCCCGGGGCGCCGGCGGATCCGCGGGAGGCTCTGCACGCGTACGACCGGTGGCCCACCTGGATGTGGGCGAACGAGGAGTGCGTGGACTTCGCCCGGTGGCTGCGCGACTGGAACCGGACGGCATCGGCCGGCTTCCACGGCCTCGACGTCTATTCGCTGTGGGAGTCGATGCGGGCGATCCTGGTCTACCTGCGGGAGCACGACCCGGCGGCGGTCGGGGAGGCGCTCGCCGCGTACAAGTGCTTCGAGCCCTTCGCCGAGGACCCGCAGGCGTACGCGTGGGCGACCCGCTTCGTCGGCGCGAGCTGCGAGCCCGCGGTCGTCGAGCTGCTGACCAGCATGCGGACCGCCGGCGACCTCGGGGTCCGGCAGAACGCCGAGATCGTGGCGGGCGCCGAGAGCTACTACCGGGCCATGGTCCAGGGCGGTCCCCGGGCGTGGAACGTGCGGGACCACCACATGGACGACACCCTCGCCCGGCTGCTCGACCACCACGGGCCCGGGTCGAAGGCCGTGGTGTGGGCGCACAACACCCACGTCGGCGACTCCCGGGCCACCGATCAGGCGGCGCACGGCGAGGTGACGATCGGCGAGCTGGCCCGGCAGCGCTACGGTCCCGGACAGGTGCTCCTGGTCGGCATGGGCACCCACCGCGGCACCGTCGTCGCCGCGCCGCGCTGGGGCGACCCGATGGAGGTCATGGGCGTGCCGCCCGCCCGCCCCGGCTCGCTCGAGGACGTCCTGCACGCCACGGCGCCGCCGCGGGCGCTGTTCCTGCTGCCGGAGGACCTGACCGAGGAGGTCGCCCACCGCGCGATCGGCGTCGTCTACCGGCCCGAGCGGGAGCGCTGGGGCAACTACGTGCCGACGGTGCTGGGGAAGCGCTACGACGCGTTCCTGTGGTTCGACGAGACGACCGCGGTGCGCCCGCTGCACCCCGCCAGGGTGGACACCCACGAGCTGGAGACGTACCCGTCGGGCGTGTGATTCAGAGCAGGCCGGGGACCAGGCCCGCGCCCACCAGGGTGAGGAGGCGGTGGATCTGCGGGCGGGCGCCCGTGGTGCGCAGGCGCCCGCCGGCCGTACGCCCGGTGTCCACGATGAGCTCGCACGCGGACGCGTCGGCGAAGCGCAGCCCGGCCAGGTCGATCGTGACCGGTCCGGCGTCCTCGATCAGGTGCCGCAGCAGGGCGGCCAGGGCGTCGCGGTTGGACAGGTCCGCCTCGCCGGTGAGCCGCAGGACGGCCGGCGTCCGGGCCATGCGCAGCCGGGGCTCGTGCTCCGGGCCGCGGGCCGTGACGGTGGCCGGGTGTGCGCGGGAGACGTCGGCCAGCAGGTCGCCGGGGCAGCGGCGCCGGTCGTAGAGGCAGATCGCCATGCCGAAGCCGTCGGCGACCAGGCGGTTGAGGCGGCGCTCGAACCAGCCGACCCGGTCGGCGCCGGGGACCGGGCCGGCCGCCCAGCTCATGTCGCCCAGGACGCGCAGGCCGGCGTACCCCTCGCGGCGGGCCTGGCGCATCGCCGCCGCCCAGCGCTCGCAGGTCCGCTCGGGGTCGAAGTGGCCGCGGCTCAGGTGGGCGGCGGCCGCGGCGGCGACCCGGAGGCGGCCGGTGGTCACGTGCTCCGCCACGTCGATGCCGTCCGCGGCGAGGCCGGCGAGGGCCGCGTCGCGCCCGGCCGGACCGGTGAACCACAGGATCTTGTGATGGTCGCGCAGGCCGGCCCGGACGTGGGCCGCGGCGACCCGGCGCTGCTCGTCGTCGTCGGCGTGCGTCCAGCAGACGTGGTCCCCGGGCCGAAGCCGGCCGAGCGGCGAAGCGTCCATGCGTCGTCCCCCGAGCGTGATCCCCGCCCGAGCGGCGGCATGGCCGTAGATTACGCAGCCCGGACCGTGATCGGCGGCACAGACACCCTATGGGGTGAGCAGCGCCAGCACCGCGCCCCCGGCCAGCCCGCCCGCGACCACGACGCCGGCCGTCGCGGCGGTCACCTTCCAGCCGAGGGTGCGAACGACCAGCACGGCGCCCGGGATGCTGACCGCGGGAAGGGTGATCAGCAGCGCGCCGGCCGCGCCCAGGGACAGCCCGGCCAGCGCGAGACCCTGGACGATCGGGATCTCGCCCGCCGTCGGGATCACCATGGCCGTCCCCACGACCGCCGCGGCCAGCACGGCCAGGACGCCCGCCGACGCGGCGCTCAGCGGGAACAGCCAGCCGCGGAACGCCCCGACCAGCATGACGACCACCAGGTACTCGGGGACGATCAGCAGCAGCGGCAGCCACCCGCGCCGGCCTTCGGGCGGCGGCGGGGGCGTCGCGGTGCCCGGGACGAACCGGTCGACCAGGGCGGCGCCGGCGATCACGACCAGCGCGCCGACGAGCAGGCGGGTGGCGCCCCACTGCCACGGGGCGACCAGGAAGAGGAAGATCAGGACCGCCGGGTTGAGCAGGGGATTGCCCAGCCAGTACGCGACGACGGCCGAGACCGGCACGCCAGTGCGCCGCAGCGTGACGGCGACCGGCGCCGAGCAGCACGCGCACATCATGGACGGCGTGGCCGCCAGCCCGCCGGCCATCGCACTGCCCACGCGCGAGCGCCGGGAGAGCACCCGCAGCAGCCAGGCGCGGGGCACGAGCGCCTGCACCGCCACGCTGATCAGCAGGGCGGCGACGAGGGCCTTCCAGACCGCCTTCGTGTACGCCCCCGTGAAGCTGGTCGCCGCGGACCACGACGGCGGGTCGCCGGGCTCGACGCCGCCCACGCCGAGGATGCCGCTGCCCGTCCACTCGTGGCTGCCGCCGAGCTCGACGGCCCGGGCCTGGTAGGGCAGCCACTTCGCCCACAGCAGCACGGCCACGGCGATGACGGCGAAGATCAGGAAACCGGACACCGCGGTCGTACGGGAACGAAGCACCGGGCGACCGTAACAGCGGCACCGCGGGGCCGCTCGCCGTGCGGGGGCGTACGGGAGGGCGTATGTTGATCTCGTGGGCGTCAAGACGTGGATCGAGGGCTGGCCGGTCTACCGGCAGCTGACCGGCACCGACCCGCTGGGCCGGGGTGCCGCGGCGCAGTCCGCCCGGTCGAAGTCGCTGACCGCGCGCACCGAGACCGCCGACTCCGTGGCGAAGTCGGTGTGTCCCTACTGCGCGGTCGGCTGTGGCCAGCGGGTGTTCGTGAAGGACGGCGAGGTCGTCCAGATCGAGGGCGACCCGGACAGCCCGATCTCCAAGGGCCGCTTGTGTCCCAAGGGCTCGGCCAGCAAGAGCCTGGTCACCAGCGACCGCCGGCAGCGCAAGGTGCTCTACCGCCGGCCGTACGGCAAGGATTGGGAAGAGCTCGACCTCGACACCGCGATGGAGATGATCGCGGACCGGGTGCTCGCCGCGCGCGAGGAGACCTGGGAGGACGTCGACGCCGACGGGCGTCCGCTCAACCGCACGCTGGGCATCTCGAGCCTGGGCGGCGCCACGCTGGACAACGAAGAGAACTACGTCATCAAGAAGCTCTTCACCGCGATGGGCGCCATTCAGATCGAGAACCAGGCGCGTATTTGACACTCCGCCACCGTCCCCGGTCTGGGGACCTCGTTCGGCCGCGGCGGGGCCACCAACTTCCTCCAGGACCTGGAGTACGCCGACTGCATCGTGATCCAGGGCTCGAACATGGCCGAGGCGCACCCGGTCGGCTTCCAGTACGTCGTGGAGGCCAAGAAGCGGGGCGCCAAGGTCATCCACATCGACCCGCGGTTCACGCGGACCAGCGCGCTCGCGCACACCTACGTGCCCGTGCGGGCCGGTGCCGACATCGCCTTCCTGGGCGGCGTCATCAACTACATCCTCGGCAACGAGAAGGACTTCCGGGAGTACGTGCTCGCGTACACCAACGCGGCGATGCTCGTGCACGAGGGCTTCCAGGACACCGAGGACCTCGACGGGCTGTTCTCCGGCTACGACGACGAGCTCAAGGCGTACGACCAGAGCACCTGGCAGTACGCCGGCCAGGGCGAGGAGGGCCAGGAGGAGGGCGCCTCGCACGTCGACCGGGAGACCGCCTCGGGCCTCGAGCAGGAGTCGCACGGCCCGCCGATCCCCGCGGACGTGCCGCGTGACGACACGCTGCAGGACCCGCGCTGCGTCTACCAGGTGCTCAAGCGGCACTACGCCCGCTACACGCCCGAGGTCGTCGAGCGCCTCTGCGGCGTGCCCCAGGACAAGTTCCTGGAGGTCTGCGAGGCGTGGACGAGCAACTCGGGCCGGGAGAAGACGACCGCGCTGGTCTACTCGGTGGGCTGGACCCAGCACAGCGTCGGCGTGCAGTACATCCGGGCCGGCGCGATCATCCAGCTGCTGCTGGGCAACATGGGCCGGCCGGGCGGCGGCGTGATGGCGCTGCGCGGGCACGCCAGCATCCAGGGCTCCACGGACATCCCGACGCTGTTCAACCTGCTGCCCGGCTACCTGCCGATGCCGCACCACGAGCAGCACGAGACGTACTCGAAGTGGATCGACTCGATCCGGCACCCGGGGCAGAAGGGCTTCTGGGCCAACGCCGAGGCGTACGCGGCGAGCCTGCTCAAGGCGTACTTCGGCGACGCCGCGACGAAGGACAACGACTTCGGCTACGGGTGGTTGCCGCGGCTGACCGGAGACCACGGCACGTACCGGCAGGTCCTCGACATGATCGACGGGAAGATCAAGGGCTACTTCCTGCTCGGCCAGAACCCGGCGGTCGGCTCGGCGCACGGCCGCGCCCAGCGCCTGGGCATGGCCAACCTGGACTGGCTCGTGGTCCGCGACCTGTTCCTGATCGAGAGCGCGACGTTCTGGAAGGACGGCCCGGAGGTCGCCACCGGGGAGATCGACCCCGCCACGTGCAAGACCGAGGTGTTCTTCATGCCCGCGGCCTCGCATGTGGAGAAGGAGGGCACGTTCACCCAGACGCAGCGCATGCTGCAGTGGCGGGAGAAGGCCGTCGAGCCGGCCGGCGACTGCCGCTCCGAGCTGTGGTTCTTCTACCACCTGGGCCGGATCATGAAGGAGCGCCTCGCGCAGTCGACGCTGCCGCGCGACCAGGGCCTGCTCAACCTCACCTGGGACTACCTGCCCGAGGGCGAGACGGAGGAGCCCTCCGGCGAGCTGGTGCTCCAGGAGATCAACGGCTACGACCTGGCGACCGGCAGGCTGCTGTCGTCGTTCACGGAGATGAAGCCGGACGGGTCGACGAGCGGCGGCTGCTGGATCTACACCGGCGTCTACAAGGACGGCGTGAACCAGGCCGCCCGCCGCAAGCCGCGCACCGAGCAGGACTGGGTGGCCCGCGAGTGGGGCTGGGCGTGGCCCGCCGACCGGCGCACCCTCTACAACCGCGCGTCGGCCGACCCCGAGGGCAGGCCGTGGTCGGAGAAGAAGAAGTACGTGTGGTGGGACGAGGAGGCCGGCGAGTGGACCGGCTACGACGTGCCCGACTTCGAGAAGACCAAGCCGCCGTCCTACCGGCCGCCGGAGGGCGCGTCGGGCGTCGAGGCGATCTCCGGTGACGACGCGTTCATCATGCAGGGCGACGGCAAGGGCTGGCTCTACGCGCCCAGCGGGCTGATCGACGGCCCGATGCCGACGCACTACGAGCCCGCCGAGTCGGGGGTGCGCAACCCGCTCTACGACCAGCAGGCCAACCCGACGCGGAAGGTCTACGACCGCTCGGACAACCTGACCAACCCGAGCCCGCCCGAGCAGCACAGCGAGGTCTACCCGTACGTCTTCAGCACCAGCCGCCTCACCGAGCATCACACCGCCGGGGGCATGAGCCGGCAGCTCGCGTACCTGTCGGAGCTGCAGCCGGAGATGTTCGTCGAGGTGTCGCCGGCGCTCGCGGCGGAGCGTGGCCTGGAGCACCTGGGCTGGGCGACGATCGTGACCGCGCGGTCGGCGATCGAGGCACGGGTGATGGTGACCGACCGGATGCGGCCGCTGCGCATCGAGGACAGGATCGTGCACCAGGTGTGGCTGCCCTACCACTGGGGACACGAGGGCCTGGTCACCGGGGACCCGGCCAACGACCTCATCGGCATCACCCTGGACCCGAACGTGCTCATCCAGGAGAGCAAGGTCGGCACCTGCGACGTCCGGGCGGGGCGCCGGCCGACCGGTGCGGAGCTGACCGCCTATGTGCAGAGCTTCCGCGACCGGGCCGGCCTCGCGCCGGACCACAAGCAGCCGATGACGACCGTGGATCAGGCGACCTTGGACGCGTCGGGCGCCGCCGAGGGTGAGGAAAGCTAGTGGCCGGGCCGAACAGCTTCTACGGGCCGCTGGACCCGGCGCCCGACGCGGGATACGTCGACGCGCCGCCGCGGATGGGCTTCTTCACCGACACGAGCGTCTGCATCGGGTGCAAGGCGTGCGAGGTCGCGTGCAAGGAGTGGAACGCGGTCCCGGACGACGGGTTCGACCTGCTCGGCCAGTCGTACGACAACACGGGCGGCCTCACCGCGAACAGCTGGCGGCACGTCGCCTTCATCGAGCAGCCGGGCCGCCCGTCGTCCGGCGGCTGCGGCTCGGGCTCGCCGGGCGGCGGCTGCGGCTGCTCGTCCGGCGCGTCGGGGCAGGCCACCACCACGCCAGGTGCCTTCGCCGGCCTCCCCTCCGGCCCGCCGGCCAGTGCGCATGCCGCGGCGGTGGCCTCCCAGACCGTTCCCGACACGGGTACGGAGCCCGGGGTGGGCCCGGCCTTCGACGCGCTCGCGGCGGCGGCCACCACCGCCTCGGTGCTGGACAACTCGCAGTTCCTGGGCATGCCCGGCTCGGATCTTCCGGGGCGCACGTCCGAGGCGCCGCGCGAGGACTTCCGCTGGCTGATGATGTCCAACGTGTGCAAGCACTGCACGCACGCGGGCTGCCTGGACGTGTGCCCGACCGGCGCGCTGTTCCGCACCGAGTTCGGCACGGTGGTCGTGCAGTCCGACATCTGCAACGGGTGCGGCTACTGCGTGCCCGCGTGCCCGTACGGGGTCATCGACCGCCGCCAGGACGACGGCCGCGCGTGGAAGTGCACCCTCTGCTACGACCGCATCGGCGACGGCCTCACCCCCGCCTGCGCCAAGGCGTGCCCGACCGAGTCCATCCAGTACGGCGAGCTGGACGAGCTCCGCGAGCGCGCCGCGCGCCGCGTCGCCACCCTGCAGGAGCAGGGGGTGACCGAGGCCCGGCTGTACGGCAACGACCCGGGCGACGGCGTCGGCGGCGACGGGGCGTTCTTCCTGCTCCTCGACGAGCCCGAGGTCTACGGCCTCCCGCCCGACCCGATCGTCACCACCCGCGACCTGCCCGCCATGTACAAGCGCGCCGGCCTGGCCGCCCTCGCCATGGCCGCCACCGCGGTCGTCTCGTTCCTCGGGAGCCGTTCATGAGCACCGTCCCGGACCGGCGCCAGTCCTCCCGCCGTCGCGACGGGGGAGCCACCTCGTCGCGGCGGCGCGGCGACCGCTCGATGGTGCCGCCCGCCGACTTCCGCTCCTACTACGGCCGCCCGGTCGTCAAGCCGGCGCCGTGGCACCACGACATCCCGGCGTACCTGTTCACCGGCGGCCTCGCCGCGGGCTCGTCCCTGCTCGCCGCGGGCGGAGCCGCCACCGGCCGCCCGGCCCTGCGCCGCGCCGGCCGCGTGACCGCGCTGGGCGCCGTGGCCGCCAGCGGCTACTTCCTGATCAACGACCTCGGCCGCCCGGAGCGCTTCATCAACATGCTCCGCGTCGCCAAGCCGACGTCCCCCATGTCCATGGGCACCTGGATCTTCAGCGCCTTCGCCGCGGGCGCCGGCGTCGCGGGCGTCGCCGAGGCGGCCCCCATGCTCCCCGAGTCGCTCCGCCGGCTCCTCACCCCGCTGGGCACCGCCGGCGGATACGCGGCCGCGGCCACGGCGCCGGCCCTGGCCACCTACACGGCGGTCCTGCTCGCCGACACGGCCACCCCGAGCTGGCACGAGCCCTACCCCGACCTGCCCTTCCTCTTCGCCGGCAGCGCCCTCGCCAGCGGCGCCGCCGTCGGCCTCATCGCCGCCCCGACCGCCGAGACCGCCCCCGCCCGCCGCCTCGCCGTCGCCGGCGCCGCCCTCGAACTCGCCGCCGGCCACCGCGTCGAAAACGCCTACGGCCTGGTCAGCGAGCCCTTCCACCAGGGCAAGGCGGGCACCCTGATGAAGGCCGCCCGCCTCCTCACCGCCGCCGGCGGCGTGGGCGCCCTCCTCGGCCGCCGCAGCCGAACCGTGTCGGTCCTGTCCGGCCTCGCCCTGCTGGCCGGCTCGGTCGCGACCCGCTTCGGCGTCTTCGAGGCCGGCCTCGCCTCCGCCCGCGACCCGAAGTACACGGTGATCCCGCAGCGCGAGCGCCTGGCCGCCCGAGGCCCGGCCGACGCCCCCAAGGAAACCCCCGTCGACACCCCTCCTCCCGCGGGCCCGCTCGCTCCCGGGGCCTGACCCCGGTCAGGTCCGGACTCTTCCTCCGGCGGGTCCGCTCGCTCCCGGCGCCTGACCCCGGTCAGCCCCGGGTGAGGTGGTCGCGGCTGGTGCGGTCCTTCGCCGCGGCCGCGCCGATGGCCCACTACGGCGCCGCCAAGGCCGCCCTCAACACCTATGGCAAGGCGCTCGCCGCCGAGCTCGGCCCGGCCGGCATCCGCGTCACCACGGTCATCCCCGGCAACGTGTTCTCCCCGGGCGCCGACCCGATCCGCCGGCACCTCGCCGACGCGGCCGGCATCTCGCTCGCCGATGTCACGGCGGGCATCCCACTGGGCCGGATCGGGGACCCGCGCGACGTCGGCGAGGCCGTCGCCTACCTCGTATCGGACCGGGCCCAGTGGGTCACCGGGGCGACCCTGGTCGTCGACGGCGGCGAGCTCCCCGTCATCCAGTGACGAGCCGGTCAGGGCACCGCCGGGCCCGGAGGATCGTTCCGGGGCGCGGCGGTCAGCGGTCGAGGAGGGCCCGGTCCCAGGCGGCGAGGTCGGCGGCTGCCGCGTAGGTCGACTCGAGGAAGGCGGTCAGGGCGGCCTCCGGGTCGGGGGAGTCCGCCACGATCTCGTACGGCAGGAGGAACTCGCGCATGTCCTTGTCGTAGTGCGCGCCGGGCGGGCTCACGGGCTCGCCGGGGTAGCCGGGCGGCTCCGGGTAGGCGTACGCGTAGAAGGCGCCCTCCGCCCCGCCGCCCGGCCAGAAGCCGAAGCTCGCGAGCTCGTGCGAGTAGCCCTCGCGCATCACCGACGGCGGGCAGTTCGGCGCGCCGCCGGGGTGGGGCGGGGCCGTGCGGCCGGAGAAGCGGGTGTGGGCCAGGTCCATCGCGCCCCAGAAGAAGTGAACCGGGCTGGCCTTGCCGACGAAGCCGGTGCGGAACCGCTCGAACACCCGGGCCACGTGCGCCAGCTGCTGCCAGAAGGCCCGGGCGGCGGCGCCGTCGTAGTCGCGGTGCACGTCGTCCCCGGCGAACGGGATCGCCGGGTCCACCTCGTTGGGCACGGCGTGGAGCTCCGGTTCGATGCCGAGCGAGGCCAGCGCCGCCATCGTCTCGCGGTAGAAGGCGGCGACGGTCTTCGGGGCGAGGGACACCGATCGGGTGCGGCCGTCGTCCGTACGGATGTGGAGCTGGTGGTCGAGGAAGTCGAACTCCATCTCGACCAGCCCGCCCGGGTGCGGGACCGCGGAGGTCGTCAGCCCGCGCGCGCTCACGTAGAAGGTGACGTGCCACCAATGGTTGACCGCCGGGGCGTACGCCATGCGGACCTTCCCCACGATCTGCGTCCACATGTGCAGGGTGTCGCGCGTGGCCGTCCAGTCCTCCGTCCGCAGGCGCGGCCACGCCATCATCGGACCTCGAGGGTGCGGCCGTCGGGGCGTGCGGGCAGCAGCTCGCCGATCACCGGGTGGCCGGGAATCTCGCCCGCGACGAGCAGCCCGCCCGACGTCTGGGCGTCGGCGAGCAGGAGCAGCTCGTCCTCGGCCACGCTCCCGGCGTCGAGGTGCGGGCGGACCCAGTCGAGATTGCGCCGGGTGCCGCCGCTCACGAAGCCGTCGGCCAGGGCCTGACGAGCACCTTCCAGGTACGGCACCGCGGCGCTGTCGACCCGCGCGGTCACCCCGCTCGCGCGCGCCAGCTTGTGCAGATGCCCGAGCAGCCCGAACCCCGTCACGTCGGTGGCGCACACGGCCCCGGCGGCGAGCGCGGCCTCGGACGCCGCCCGGTTGAGCCGCGTCATGGCGGCCACGGCCTGCGGGAAGACCTCGCCCGTGCTCTTGTGGCGGCTGTTGAGCACGCCGATGCCGAGCGGCTTGGTCAGCGTCAGCGGCACCCCGGCCACCCCGGCGTCGTTGCGCAGCAGCCGCTCCGGGTCGCCGACGCCCGTGACGGCCATGCCGTACTTGGGCTCGGGGTCGTCGACACTGTGCCCGCCGGCGACGTGACACCCCGCCTCGCGCCCGACGTCGAGCCCCCCGCGCAGCACCTCGGCGGCCAGCTCCATCGGCAGCAGGTCACGCGGCCACGCCAGCAGGTTGACGGCGACGACCGGGACGCCGCCCATCGCGTACACGTCGGAGAGGGCGTTGGCGGCGGCGATGCGCCCCCAGTCGTACGGGTCGTCGACCACGGGCGTGAAGAAGTCGGCCGTCGCGATCACCGCCGTGCCGGCCGCGAGCCGCACCACGGCCGCGTCGTCGCCATCGTCGAGGCCGACCAGCAGCTCGCCGGGCCCCTGCGGCAGGTCGCCGCCGGTCAGCCCCGCCACCACGGCCTCCAGCTCGCCGGGCGGAATCTTGCAGGCGCAGCCGCCGCCGTGCGCGTACTGGGTGAGCCGTCGCATCTCCGTCGCAGTCACCCTTGCACTGTGCCACGCGGGCGGCCGGACAGCCTCCCGGGGCGGGCCGAATGCGATCTTCGTACGGTTCCGCCCGCCCTCGCCGGGTCGGCGCGAACGGGTCGGACACGCTCGGCCGTACGGTGGGTGTCCGCAGCTCAGCCCGCATGCGAGAGTCCCGGCGTGGATGATGCGATCGAGGCCTACACGACCGGCCATGCCGACGGCGCCGCCCGTCAGCCCGACGCCGCCCGGGCCACCGACCCGGCCACCGGCGCCGACTACCGCACCGGCGTCGTCGACGGCAGCGTCGCCGCCTTCGAAACCGAACTCCTCGACAAGATCCGCCGCCTCATGCGCGGCGACCGCGGCTGACAGCTCTCCCGGCGCTGTCCGACTGCGGACGTGAGCACCGCTTCCCCGGCACTGTCGGCTCCGGCCGTGAGCACCGCGCCGCCCGGGCCCCGCGGAGTGCGCGCTAGGGTGATCGGCGGAGGCGTTCAGGTGGCTGGTGCCCCTCGCGGTCTTCAAAATCGTTGTGACCCGGCATCCGGGTCAGGCGGGTTCGATTCCCGTCCGCCTCCGCCACCACCAGCAGGCATCGCCCGCCGGGCTCAGGGCCGGGCGGGGACGGGTGCCGGGGTCTTGACGGCGCCCAGGCGGAGCAGGGTCGTCACCCGCCGGGCGCCGATGCGGGGCAGGGTGCGGAGCAGGTCCTGCAGCTCGCGGGCGTCGGCCGCGGCGATGTGGAGCAGAACGTCGTCGGCCCCGGCGATGGCGTCGGCCCGCAGCACGGCGGGGATAGCGGCCAGGGCCTCGGTGAGCCGTTGCTCGGCGGCGTCGGAGTGCTCGCTCAGCAGCCCAGCCCCGGTGCGGCCGTCACCTTGCTGGGCACCGTGGCCATCGCCGTCCAGATCCTGCTCATCGGCCGGTTCGCCGGGACCGTCGACCTGCGGCTGGTGACCGTCGTCCAGCTCGCGGTCTGCTCGGTGCTGGCCTCGGCCGTCCGCCCGATGACCGGCGAGCGCCTGCCTGCCCCGTCGTGGTCGCTCGCGGCGATCGTGGCGGCCTTCGGGCTGGTCACTGCGGGCGTCCAGGTCGCGATGAACTGGGCGCAGCGTTCGGTCCCGCCGACCCGTGCCACCGTGCTCTACGCCGGGGAACCGGTGTGGGCGGCGCTGTGGGGGCACCTGGCCGGGGAGCGGCTGACCGCCCCGGCGCTGTGCGGAGGGGCGCTGGTCGTCGCCGCTGTGCTGATCTCGGCACTGGGGAAGCGGCGGGTGAACACCGGGTGAAGGTTGGCCCGGCGGCCCGGCGGACCGGGACGAAACCGGCGTCTGCGTGTGCCACTCTGGCCCGTCCGCGGAATCTTGACCGCGGCGGTCAAGGAGGAGAGGTCCGGGTGGCGAGACGCGTTTTTGTGCATGTGGGGGCGCCCAAGACGGGGAGCACCTTCGTGCAGAACGTGCTGTGGGGCAACGCCGGGGCGCTGCGCTCCGCCGGGATCCTGCTGCCCGGCGGCACGTGGAAGGCGCACGACCAGGCCATGATGGACCTGCGCCAGGTGTCGTGGCGGGACCCCGGCGCCACCTGGACGTGGGACGCTCTGGTGCGGGAGGCGGCGGCCTTCGACGGGGACCTGGTCATCACGAACGAGGGGCTCGGCGGGGCGACGGCGGAGCAGGCCGGGCGGGCCGTCGCGAGCCTGGCGCCGGCCGAGGTGCATGTCGTGGTGGTGGGGCGGGACCTGGGGCGGACGCTGCCGTCGATGTGGCAGGAGAGCATCCGGTCGCGGGGGCTGTGGAGCTTCGGGGAGTTCCTGAGGGCGATCGAGTCGGGCCGGCACGACGCCTTCTGGAACCATACGGCCACGCGGATGCTGCGCACCTGGGGCGATCATGTGCCGGCCGAGCGGCGGCACTTCGTCACCGTGCCGCCGGCCGGGGCGCCGCGGCTGCTGCTGTGGGAGCGGTTCGCCGGGGTGCTGGGGATCGCCGACGGGTTGTGCGAGATCACCGAGGACACGGCGAACCTGTCGCTGGGGGCCGCCGAGATCGAGCTGCTGCGCCGGTTGAACCATCGGCTCGGCGATCGCTATCCGCACCGGATGCCGTACCGGAAGGTGGTGTTGCGGCATCTGGTCAATCCGGTGCTCAAGGCCGCGCCCAACTCGCTGCGGTACGGCGTCGGGCCCGACCGCGCCGGCTGGCTGGCCGAGGTGTCGGAGCAGCACGTGCGGGAGCTGGCCGGCTATCCGTGCCAGGTGGCCGGTGACCTCGCGGAGCTGGAGCCGGCGCCGCCGCGGGACGGCATGACCGAGCCGGACGCGCTCACCGACGCGCAGCTGCTCGACACGGCGCTGGACACGATCATCGGGATGCTGGGCTACACCGACAAGGTCAGCGAGCGGGCGGACCGGCCCGAGGTGCCCGTGCTGACGCGGATCAAGCGGCGGGTGGCCCGTGAGGTGCGGCAGGGGCTGACCGTACGCCGCGGTTAGGGTGGAGGCGTGGATCCGCGCCGCCTCGTACCCCGTACCGATGCCGTCCTGGCCGACCCCCGCCTGGCCGCGGCCGCCGGACGGCTCGGACGGGCCACGGTGAAGGCGGCGGTGGTCGCCGCGCAGCAGCGCGCCCGGGCCGGGGAGATCGATCCCGGTCAGGTCGCGGAGCAGGCCCTCGCGGTGCTGCCGCCGACCGCCGCCGGGCTGCGCTCGGTGCTCAACGCGACCGGCGTGGTCCTGCACACCAACCTGGGCCGGGCCGCGCTGTCCGAGGCGGCCGTGCACGCGGTCGCCGAGGCCGGCGGGCACACCGACGTCGAGCTGGACCTGGCCACCGGCCGCCGGGCCAAGCGGGGCCGTGACGCCCTGGGCGCGCTCGCCGCCGCGGTGCCGGACGCGGGCGACGTGCACGTGGTCAACAACGGTGCCGCCGCCCTGGTGCTGGCCGCGACGGCCCTGGCCGCGGGCCGCGAGATCATCGTGAGCCGCGGGGAGATGGTCGAGATCGGGGACGGGTTCCGGCTGCCCGACCTGCTGCAGTCCACCGGCGCCCGGCTGCGCGAGGTGGGCACGACCAACCGGACGTCGCCCGCCGACTACGCCGCGGCGATCGGCCCGGACACCGGCTTCATCCTCAAGGTCCACCCGTCCAACTTCGTCGTCCGCGGCTTCACGAGCGCGACCGACATTGCGGAGTTGTCTGACCTGCCCGCGCCGGTCGTGGTGGACATCGGCTCCGGACTGCTCGCCCCGGACCCGCTGCTGCCCGACGAACCGGATGCCGCGACGACGTTGCGCAACGGCGCCGATCTGGTCATCGCGAGCGGGGACAAGCTGCTCGGCGGGCCGCAGGCGGGGCTGCTCCTGGGCGGTGCCGATCTCGTACACCAGCTGCGCCGGCACCCCCTCGCCCGCGCCCTGCGGGTCGACAAGCTCACGCTCGCCGCGTTGCACGCGACCCTGACGGGTCCGGAAACCCCGACGTGGCAAGCTCTGCGGTTCCCTCCCGCCGATCTGCTGGTACGAAGCCAAGCCGCGCACACCGCCCTCACCGCGGCCGGGGTCGAGGCCGAGGTCGTCCCGGCCGTGGCGGTCGTCGGCGGCGGTGGCGCGCCCGAGCTGGAGCTCCCGTCCCACGCCCTGGCCCTGTCCGACAAGTACGCCGAGCCGCTCCGCACCGGCACACCCCCCGTCGTCGGGCGGGTCGAGCGGGGCCGCCTGCTGCTGGACCTGCGCTGTGTTCCCCTCGCCCGTGACGCCGAGCTGATCGCCGCGGTAATCGCGGTCGCAGGCCGCTGACGTGCACGTCCTCGCCACCGCCGGGCACGTCGACCACGGCAAGTCCACCCTGGTCCGTGCGCTGACCGGCATGGAGCCCGACCGCTGGGCCGAGGAACGCCGCCGGGGCATGACCATCGACCTCGGCTTCGCCTGGACGACGCTGACGCCCGGGGGGACGGTGGCGTTCGTCGACGTGCCCGGGCACGAGCGCTTCGTGCCGAACATGCTCGCCGGCATCGGCCCGGTCCCCGCCGCCATGATCGTCGTCGCCGCGGACGAGGGCTGGATGCCCCAGTCCGCGGAGCATCTGGCGGCGCTGGACGCGCTGGGCGTACGTCATGGGTTGCTCGTCGTGACCCGCAGCGACCTCGCCGATCCCGCCCTGGCGATCGAGGAGGCCCGGCTCGAGCTGACGCCGACCGGCCTGCGCGAGGTCGAGGCGGTGGCGGTGAGCGCGGTCACCGGCGCGGGCCTCGACGACCTGCGGGCCGCCCTCGGCCGGCTCGTCGCGGGGTTGCCGGACGAGGTCCCCGGCCCGGTGCGGCTCTGGATCGACCGATCGTTCACGGTCAAGGGCGCCGGCACGGTCGTCACCGGCACGCTCGGCGCCGGCCGCCTGGGCGCCGGGGACGAGCTGGAGCTGACCGGCCATCCCCGCACCGTCCGCGTCAAGGGCCTGCAGAGCCTCGGCGCCGCGGTGGACACGATCGCCGCCCCCGCCCGGGTCGCCGTCAACCTGCGCGGCCTCGCCAAGGAGGAGGTGAGCCGCGGCGAAGCCCTGCTCACCCCGGGACAGTTCCTGCTCACCGACCTGCTCGACGTCCGCGTGCACGGCGACCCCGTGGCGGACCTGCCGGCAACGCTGACCTTCCACATCGGCTCGGCCGCCGTCCCCGCGCGGGTGCGGCCCCTCGGCAAGGACACCGCCCGCCTGCGCCTCGCCCGCCCCCTCCCGCTCCGCCTCGGCGACCGCGCCCTGCTCCGCGACCCGGGCCGCCACCACGTCGCCGGCGGCGTGACCGTTCTCGACGTGGTCCCGCCCGGCCTCTCCCGCCGCGGGGCGGCCGCCGCCCGCGCCGACGTCCTGGCCGGCCTCGACGGCACCCCCGACCTCCCCGGCGAGCTGCGGCGGCGCAAGCTGGCCCGCCGCGCCGACCTGGCCCGCACCGGCGTACCCACCGACGAAGTCTCCCCGGTCGCCGGCGACTGGCTGGCCGACCCGGCCCACTGGGCGTCCCTCCGCGACCGCCTCGCCGCCGAGGTGGCCCGGCACGCCGCCGACAACCCCCTCGAACCGGGCGCCCCGGTCGAAGCCCTGCGCCACCGCCTCGCCCTCCCGGACCGCGCCCTCGTCGAAGCCCTGATCACCCCGCCGCTGGTCCTGCGCGCCGGCCGCGTCTCCACCGCCGACGCAGGCGCCCCGGCCGAACTCTCCGCCGCGGTCGACCAGGCCTTCGCCCCCCTCGCGGACCGCCCCTTCGCCGCCCCCGAAGCCAACGACCTCCGCCTGAGTCCGAAACAGATCGCCGCCGCCGCCCGCGCCGGCCTCCTGGTCCACCTGGGCGCGGGCGTGATCCTCCGCGCGACCGCTCCCGACGAGGCCGCCGCCGTCCTGGCCGCCCTGCCGCAACCCTTCACCCTCAGCGAAGCCCGCCAGGCCCTGGCCACCACCCGCCGCGTCGCCGTGCCGTTGCTCGGCCTCCTCGACACCCGGGGCCTGACCCGCCGCCTCCCCGACGACCGCCGCGAGGTCGTGCCCCGCTAACCCGCCCGCCCGCGGACGAGGGGCAGGAAGATCTCGTCGACGATCTCGATGAGGGCTTCGTCGGGGGCCGTCGGTTCGCCGCGGGTCACGTACTCGTTGCGCAGCAGCACGATTGGCGTGGTCGCCACGCGGGGGTGGAGGGCTTCGGGCGGGGCCTCGCCGCGGGCGACGGCGCGTTCGAGGACGGTCAGCCACAGCGCGGAGCCGGCGTCGGCAGAGCCCTCGCGGATCAGGGCGAGCAGCTCCGGGTCGTGGGCCGCGGCGGCGAGCAGGTCGCGCTGGACCGCGCCCAGCGGGGACGACCACTGCCGGTTGACGCGGCGCAGGAGCTCCAGGACGTCCTCGCGCAGGCTGCCCGTGTCCGGGATGTCGGTGAAGGCCACGGTCAGGCGGCGATAGGCGGCGACGCCGAGGGCCGCCCGCCCCGGCCAGCGGCGGTAGACGGCGTTCTTGTTGGTGCCCGCGCGCCGGGCGACTGCCTCCATCGTCAGGCCCGCGTAGCCCGCGGCGGTCAGCTCGTCGGCGGCGGCCTGCAGGATCGCGTCCTCCAGGGCGGCTCCGCGTCGTCGTCTCACCCGGCCCAGTTTATAGGGTACGGGCGGTACCCTTTTTAAGGTACGGCGCGTACCCTATGACGCATGCAGACGTACGGCATCACCTATGACACCGGCTGGACCCACGGGCCCGGCCCCACGACGCACGAGCCCTTCACGGCCGACACCGTGCGCGCCGACATGGCCGCCATCCGGGACCAGTTGCACTGCACGGCCGTACGCGTGACAGGGGGTCTGCCCGACCGCCTGGAGCTCGCCGCCCAGCTCGCGGCCGACGCCGGCCTGGAGGTCTGGTTCTCGCCCTTCACCAGCGACCAGAGCCTCGACGAGCTGCTCGCCACGCTCGCCGACTGTGCGGAGCGGGCGGAGCGCCTGCGTCGCACGGGTGCCGAGGTCGTCCTGGTCACCGGCGCCGAGCTGACCCTCTTCGCCCGCGGGTTCCTGCCCGGGGACACCCTCGACGAGCGGCTGGCCGGGCTCGGGGGCTTGACGCCGGAGACCCGGCAGCGGCTCAACGCGTTCCTCGCCGAGGCGGCCGCCACGGTCCGCAAGCACTTCGGCGGCCGGATCACCTACGCGGCGCTGCCGTCGGAGCGCATCGACTGGACGCCGTTCGACATCGTGGGCATGGACCTCTACCGGACCAGAGACAATGCCGACGTGTACGTCCACGCCCTGCGCGTCCTTACGGAGGTGGGCAAGCCGGTGGCCATCACCGAGTACGGCTGCACGACGATCCGCGGTGCCGCCGATCTCGGGGCGGAGGCGCTGACGCTCGTCGACTGGGACGGGCAGGTCGCGCGTGGCCTCACCGCCGACGTCGAGCGCGACGAGGAGGAGCAGGCGACCTATCTGCGAGAGCTGCTGGCGACCTTCGAGGAGGAGGGCGTGGCGGCGGCGTTCTGGTGCACCTTCGCGTCCCGCAACCTCCCGCACCGCCCGGACGCGGGCCGCGCCGACCTCGACAAGGCCTCGTTCGGGCTGGTCAAGGTCCTGGAGTCGGGGGAGTGGGAGCCCAAGGCCGCGTTCCACGCCCTGGCCGCTGCTACCGTCGCCCGGTGAAGATTGCCGCCGAGACCAGCTTGAGCAGGGCAGAGACCCGCGACCTGTACGAGTCCGTCGGCTGGGACGGCTACGTCGCCGACCTGGACACGCTCGTCCGCGGGCTCGCCGCCTCGCACACGCTGCTCACCGCCCGGGCGGACGACGGGCGCCTGCTCGGGCTCGCGCGCACGGTGTCCGACGGGGAGACCGTCTGCTACGTGCAGGACGTGCTCGTCCACCCGGACGCGCACCGGCAGGGCATCGGGCGCGCGCTGATGGAGGAGCTCAAGCGCCGGTACGCCCACTGCCGCTTCTTCGTCCTGTCCACCGACCGGGCCGGGACCGAGGGGGCGCGCACGTCGCACCCGTTCTACCGGTCGCTGGGGCTGATCCCGCACGAGGAGCAGGAGATGGCCGCGTTCGCCCTACCGATCGGCCGGCAGCAGCCCGCCGAGCAGTAGCTCGACCGACCGGTCGGCGTCCTCGGCGGCTGCCACCCCGCGGACCATGCTGAACAACAGCAGGACGTCGGCCGGGGCCAGGTCGGTGCGAATCAGCCCGCGGGCCTGGGCGGTGCGCAGCGGCGTGGTCAGCGCGGCGAGCAGGCGCTGCTCGTAGCGGCGGCGGGTGGGCGCGTCGAGGCGCTGCGCGAGCTGGACGAGGGGACGCATCGCGACCTGGCGGTGCAGCGCGTCGCCGAGCAGGTGCCGGAAGTCGACCGGCGCGGCGGCGCGGGCCGCGAGGGCGGCGAGCTCGTGGTCGATGACGGCGGCCGTGAGGGCGTACCGGTCGGGGAAGTGGCGGTAGAGCGTGGCCTGCCCGACGCCGGCGCGCCGGGCGACCGCGGCCATGAGGCCGGCCGGTCCGGGTCCGGTGAGGACCGCGCCCGCGGCGGCCACGATGGACTCGCGGTTGCGGCGGGCATCGCGGCGAAGGGGGGTCGGGGCGCCGTAGAGCATGGGGCACGCTCCCTCGGATCGGCCCCTCACGTTACCGGCCGGTAACGAGAATGTCATCATCTTCAATCTCTCGGAACCGCCGCCTACGGTCCCGCCATGAAACGCCTGCTGCTCGTCCTGCTGCTGGTCACCGCGGGCCTGGTGGTGCCCGCCCGCGCGGAGGCCGCGGCCCTGCGCTTCGTCGACATCCCCGGCGCCGGGGTCACGCTCAAGGCCAACGTCGCCACCCCCGCCGGCTCCGGACTGCATCCCGCGGTGGTCATGCCGTCCAGCTGGGGGCTCAACGACATCGAGTACGTGGCCCAGGCGCAAGCCCTGGCCGCCCGCGGCTACGTCGTCGTCTCCTACACGCCGCGCGGCTGGTGGCTGTCCGGCGGCGAGATCGACACCGCCGGGCCCCGGGACCTCGCCGACCTGTCCGCGGTCATCGACTGGGTGCTCGCGAACACGCCCGCGGACCCGGGTCGGATCGGGGCGGCCGGGGTGTCGTACGGGGCAGGAATCAGTCTCCTCGGGGCCGGCGCCGATCCCCGCATCCGCGCGGTGGGCGTGCTGAGCGGATGGACAGACCTGACTTCCTCCCTGTACGGGGACGACACGCGCCATCGTCAGGCCGCCGACCTGCTCGGGATCGCCGCGAGCACGCTCGGCCGCCCGGGCACCGACCTGAGCACCAAGCTCGCCGACTTCGCCGCCAACCGCAACGTCGACGAGGTGCAGGCGTGGGCCGACGAGCGCTCCGCCGCCACCCACCTGGCCGCGATCAATGCCAACCACCCCGCCGTGCTCATCGCGAACGCCTGGGGCGACTCGTTCTTCCCGCCCGGCCAGCTCACGTCCTTCTTCGGCGGCCTGACCGGGCCCAAGCGCCTCGAGCTGCGGCCGGGGGACCACGCCATCGCCGAGCTGACCGGCCTGCTCGGCCTGCCCAATGCGGTGTGGACGAGCCTGTACCGCTGGTTCGACCAGTACCTGGCCGGCGTCGGCACCGGCATCGACGACGAGCCGCCGGTGCAGCTGGTGCCCTGGAACGCGCCCGCCGAGCAGTACGCCAGCTGGCCGTCCTTCTCCGCCCGGGAGCTGCACCTGGGCCGCGCCGGACTGCTCGGCTCGCCCTCCGCGGAGGCGTGGACGAAGTCCCTGCCCACGGACAAGGACACGATCGCCGGGGGAGGGGTCGTCCTGCTCACCAACGGCGCGGCCGCCTTCACCGGTCAGCGGCCGAAGATCTGGCTCCCGGCTGTCGACCGCACCCGCGCCGGCGTGTGGGCCGCCGCCCGCCCGGCCACGGTCCAGCGCCTCCGCGGCTCCCCGCGCCTGCACCTCGCCCTGCGGAACACCCCGCCGACCGGCACGATCGTCGCCTACCTCTACGACCTCGACGCCCTGGGCACCGCCACCCTGATCACCCACGCCCCGGCTTCCTGGCTCGGCACCACGCCCGGCGACCGCACCCTCGACGTCGACCTCTGGCCCACCGCGTACGACGTGCCCGCCGGCCACTCGCTGACGCTGGTCGTGGACACGACGGACCCGCTCTACTACGACGAGAACGCCCCCGGCCGTACGATCACCGTCGCCACCGGCTCGCGCCTCGACGTGCCCATCCGGTGAGGCGTGGCGCACCGGTGACACGGGTGCGGTGACCGTGGTTACATCTGGCTGGCGGCGGAGACAGGCGCGGCCGCTCCCGATGGCTCGACCGGAGTACACACACGATGACCAGCACCGACCCGCCCACCACGCCGGCCGATCCGACACCGCCGGGGGGCGAGGTGCGGGACGTCGTGCCCCTCGCCCAGGCGGTCCGGGCGTGGTTCGTCATCTCGTTGCAGACCTTCGGCGGCCCGGCCGGGCAGATCGCCGTCATGCAACACCACCTCGTCGACGAGCGCCGCTGGATCGGGCAGCAGCGGTTCCTGCACGCGTTGAACTACTGCATGCTGCTGCCCGGCCCGGAGGCCCAGCAGCTGGCCATCTATGTGGGATGGCTGCTCAACGGGCTGCGCGGGGGCCTGATCGCGGGCACCCTGTTCGTCCTGCCCGGCGTGGTCGCGCTGCTCGCGCTGTCCGCGGTGTACGTCGGGTTCGGGGACACCACCGTCGTGACGGCGCTGTTCGCGGGGCTCGCACCGGCGGTGGTCGCCATCGTGGCCCAGGCGGTGTGGCGCGTCGGCAGCCGGGCGCTGACCAACCGCGTGCTCGTCGGCTTCGCCGTTGCCGCCTTCCTCGCACTGGCGGTGTTCGGGGTGCCGTTCCCCATCGTGGTCGCCGCGGCGGGTGTGGCCGGGTGGGCGTTGCACCGCCGCCGTCCGGCCCTGGTCACCGCCGGTGGTGGCCAGGGCGGCGCCAAGGACGGCCCGCAACCGTTGATCGCCGACGACGCCTTGCACCACGACCGGCCGAGCGCCCGGCGCGGGCTGACCATTCTCGCCGTCGGGCTGGTCGCCTGGTTCACGCCGGTCGCCGTCGTGGCCGCGCTGACCGGCGCCGGCAGCCTCTACACCCAGCAGGGTCTGTTCTTCTCCGGCACCGCCGTGGTGACCTTCGGCGGCGCCTACGCCGTCCTCGCCTTCGTCGCCCAGCGCGCGGTCGAGCACTACGGCTGGCTGTCCGCCGGCGACATGGTGCGCGGCCTCGCCCTGGCCGAGACGACCCCCGGACCGCTGATCATGGTGGTGCAGTTCGTCGCGTTCCTGGGCGCCTACCACCACCCCGGCCCGCTCGGTCCCTGGACCGCCGGCGTCGTCGCGTCCCTGCTCACCACCTGGGTGACGTTCGTGCCGTGCTTCCTGTTCATCCTGCTCGGCGCCCCCTACGTCGAGCGGCTCCGCGGCAACCACGCCCTCTCGGCGGCGCTGACCGGGATCACCGCCGCCGTGGTGGGCGTCATTGCCGACCTCGGGCTCTACTTCGCCGTGCACACCCTGTTCACCGGAGTCCGCGAGGTCACCGCCGGGCCGCTGCACCTGCTCGTGCCCGCCCTCGCCACCATCCGCCCGGTGCCCGTGGTCATCGCCGTCGTCGCCGCCGTGCTGATCTTCCGGCGCACCTGGCCGGTGTTGCGCGTCCTCGGGATCAGCGCCGCTCTCGGCCTGATCGCCGGCCTCGCCCACCTCCCCGGGGTCTGAGCCCCGCTCCGGGAGGCCGGCCGCCGCGCCGGCCGGGAGAGGCGATCAGAACGCGTAGCGGATGCGCAGGTACGGGGTGAGGCGCTCGATGAGTCCGGTCAGCTGGGCGACGTAGGCGCCCTTCTCGCCGGTGCGGTAGCGGACGTTCCAGGCGCCGTTCTCGGAGCGCTTGCCCTGCTGGAGGTCCGGTCGCCAGAGGACCTCCTCGGCCTTGGGGTGCCAGCCGAGGTTGACCTGGTGCAGGTCGCGGTTGTGGGTCAGGAAGATGATCTCCGCCGCGAGCTGCTGCCTGGCGGCCGGGCCGATGCCCGCGTCGAGCTGCTCCAGCAGGGTGGCCCAGTCCTCGAGCCAGCCGTCGCGGACCACGACGGGGGAGAAGTTGACGTGCACCTCGTAGCCGGCCGCCACGAAGTCGTCGATCGCGGCGATGCGCTCGGGGATTCCGGACGTGCGGATGTCGAGCAACTTGGCGTCCTGCTGGGGCATCAGCGAGAACCTGATCCGGGTACGCCCGCCCGGGTCCCACGACAGCAGCTCCCGGTTGACGTGCTTCGTGGCGAAGCTGGCCTTGGCGTTGCCGATCCAGCGGAAGGTCTCGACGAGGTCGCGGACGTTGTCGCTGACCCGGGCGTCCAGCGAGCAGTCGGAGTTCTCGCCGATGTCGTAGACCCAGTCGACGGGGTCGCACTCGTTGGGCGCGGGCTTGACCCCCTGGCGGGCGGCGTGGCGTTGCACGTACCCGGTGATCTTGTCGATGTTGGCGAAGACCGTGATCGGGTTGCTGTAGCCCTTGCGCCGCGGCACGTAGCAGTAGGCGCACGCCATGGCGCAGCCGTTCGCCGTCGACGGGGCGATGAAGTCGGCCGAGCGGCCGTTCGGGCGGGCGGTGAGCGACTTCTTCACGCCGAGGACGAGGGCTTCCTGCTTGATGCGCACCCAGCGGCGGACGTTCGTCTCGTCGCCGTACAGCTCGGGGATGCGGTCGTGGCGCTCGATCTCGACGATCGTGGCGTCCGGCCAGCGCGCCAGGATCTCCTTGCCGCGCGGCAGCGCGGCCGCGGCGGGCTCGGCGTAGATGCGGCGGATGTCGAGGAGGTCGCTCACGAGTGGATCAACGCCGGTTCGCGGGTCTCGACGCGGGCGGCGGTCTCGCGGGCCCGCGCCGACGTGGTGACCAGGGCCAGGGTGAGCACGGCCAGCCCGCAGCCGAACATGATCCACCAGCCGGTGTGCGACGCCCGCGCGAAGCCGGCCGCCGTCGAGCCGTCGAGGCCGGAGACGACGGCGGCGCCGATGACCGCGACACCGATCGCGCTGCCCGTCTGGCGGCTGGTGGAGGTGATCGCCGCGGCGACGCCCGCCCGGCTGCGCGGCATGCCCGAGACCGCGGTGTTGGTGATCGGGGCGTTGACCATGCCGTACCCGAACCCGAAGACCAGGTACGCCGTCAGCAGCAGCCACACCGGCGTCGTGGTGGTGAGCTGGGTGAGCGGCAGCATTGCGACGGACATCGCCGAGCCGGCCAGGATCAGCGGCAGCCGGGGGCCCCGGGCGCCGACGATGCGGCCCGCGAGCGGGGCGGTGACCGCGGTGGTCAGGGCCATCGGCAGGGTCCAGAGGCCGGCGTGCAGCGGGGAGAGGCCGCGGACGTCCTGCAGGTAGATCGCGTTGAGGAACAGGAAGCCGCCGAGGCTGCCGAACGCGCAGATCGCGATCAGGCTGGCGCCGCTGAACGGCAGGCTGCGGAAGACCTGGAGGTCCAGCAGGGGCTGCGGGCGCCTGTTCTCGTACGGGATCAGCACTGCCAGGGCGATCGCGGCGGCGGCGAAGCAGGCGAGGATGCCGGGGTGGGACCAGCCCAGGTTCGGTCCCTCGATGATGCCGAAGGTCACCGTGGCGAGCAGGGTCAGCACGAGCAGCTGGCCGACCGGGTCCGCGGCGCGGGCGTGCGGCGCCCGTGACTCGGGCACGAACAGCGCGCACAGCACGATCGCCGCCATCGCCACGGGCACGTTGATCCAGAAGATCGAGCGCCAGCCGAACGAGCCGACCAGGGCGCCGCCGAGAATCGGGCCCAGGGCCATGCTGAGCCCGACGACGCTGCCCCAGATGCCGATGGCCCGGGCGCGCTCGCGGGGCTCGGTGATCGTGTTGGTGATGATGGACAGGGCGACCGGGTTGAGCATCGAGCCGCCGATGGCCTGCACCGCCCGGAAGGCGATCAGCCAGCCCAGGCTCGGCGCGACGCTGCACAGCAGCGACCCGATGCCGAAGAGCGCCAGCCCCGTCTGGAAGACCCGGCGCCGGCCGATCCGGTCGGCGGTCGAGCCGCCGAGCACCAGCAGGCTGGCCAGCACCAGGGTGTACGCGTCGACCACCCACTGCAGCCCGGACACCGACGAGCCGAACTCGGTGCGCAGCGAGGGGAGCGCGAGGTTCACGATCGTCACGTCCAGCCCGACGATGAACAGGCTGATGCAACAGATCGCGAGGATCAGATTGTTTCGGCGCACTGTGCATTTGTACCCTCCGTGACGCTGCATAATGCAGCGTTCGCCGGGGTAGCACTCGTCACATGAGCATGATCGATACGCCGACGGTGCGGACCAATGTGCCCGCGCGTCTCGACCGCCTGCCGTGGTCCCGCTGGCACTGGATGATCGTCATCGGCCTGGGGACCGTCTGGATCCTGGACGGGCTCGAGGTCACCATCGTGGGCAACCTCTCCGGCCGCCTGTCCGAGCCCGGCAGCGGGCTGGACATCACCCAGAGTCAGGTCAGCGGCCTCGGCGCCGCGATCTACGTCCTCGGCTCCTGCTTCGGGGCGCTCTTCTTCGGCTGGCTCACCGACCGCTTCGGCCGCAAGAAGCTGTTCATGCTCACGCTGGGCGTCTACCTCGTCGGGACGGCGGCGACGGCGTTCAGCTTCGACGTCTGGTGGTTCTTCCTGTTCCGCTTCGTCACCGGCGCGGGCATCGGCGGCGAGTACGCGGCCATCAACTCCGCCATCGACGAGCTCATCCCCGCCCGCCACCGCGGCCGCGTCGACCTGGTGATCAACGGGACGTACTGGGCGGGCGCCGCGTTCGGGGCGCTGCTCACCGTCCCCGTCCTCACCGCCCTGCCGGTCAGCTGGGGCTGGCGTGTCGCCTTCGGCCTCGGCGTCGTCCTCGGCCTGGTGATCCTGCTGGTCCGCCGGCACGTGCCGGAGAGCCCGCGCTGGCTGTTCATCCACGGCCGGGGCCAGGAGGCGGAGTCGCTGGTCCAGGACGTGGAGACCGAGGTCGGCGGCCGGCTGGCGCCGGCGGAGGAGTACATCGAGATCCGCCAGCGGCGCACGATCGGGTTCGGGCAGATCGCCAGGACGCTGGTGCGGCACTACCCCAAGCGGGCCGGGCTGGGCCTGGCGCTCTTCGTCGGCCAGGCGTTCCTCTACAACGCGGTCACCTTCGGGTACGCCCAGATCCTCCAGACGTTCTTCGACGTCCCGTCCGGGAGCACCGGCTACTACTTCGCCGTGATCGCCGTCGGGAACCTGCTCGGCCCGGTGCTGCTCGGCGGCCTCTTCGACTCGATCGGCCGCAAGATCATGATCACCGGCACGTACGTGCTCTCCGGCGTCCTGCTGCTCGGCACGGCCTGGCTGTTCGCGGCCGGCGTGCTGACCGCGGTCACCATGACGGCGTGCTGGTGCGTGGTGCTGTTCTTCGCGTCGGCGGGGGCCAGCTCGGCGTACCTGACGGTCAGCGAGATCTTCCCGATGGAGACCCGCGCCCTGGCGATCGCCTTCTTCTACGCCGTCGGCACGGCCGTCGGCGGCGTCACCGGCCCCCTGCTCTTCGCCGACCTGGTGGGCACCGGCAAGGTCGGCGACACGGTTCTCGCCTTCGTCATCGGCGCGGTCCTGATGATCGCCGCGGGCCTGGTCGAGGCCGTCCTGGGCGTCAAGGCCGAACGTCAGAGCCTCGAAAGCCTCGCCAAGCCCCTCACCGCCGCCTAGGTCCGGCCGGCCGAGCGTCGCGCGGGAACGGTGATGTCACGGTCCCGCCGCCGCGGCAACCCCGTCCCCGCCGGGCCATCGTGCCCGGCGCATCGGCCCGGTCGAGGGTCCCGGCGGCCCGCGGGAAAGGCGCGCTTCATACCCGCTGTAGTGCAGAAATAACGGCCCGTCAGTGTCCGATATGAGCCATGATCAGCTGTTTGTCAGGCGTACCGGTCGGCAATGTCCCTGGGTGTACCGCAGCAACCCCCTCGGAAAGGGCAAGCCATGGTGAACCGTACCGACATCTCCCAGCTCTACGGCCGCGACGTCTACGGCCGGGACGGCGACAAGATCGGCTCCGTGGACGACGTCTACCTGGAGGCCCGCACCGGCGAGCCGGAGTGGCTGGCCGTCAAGACCGGCCTGTTCGGGCTGAAGCAGTCGTTCGTGCCGCTGCGGGGAGCCGACATCAGCGCGGACCGGGTGCAGGTGCCGTTCGCCAAGGATCAGGTCAAGGACGCCCCGCGGATCGACCCGGACGGGCAGCTGTCGCACCAGGAGGAGGACGACCTCTACCGCCACTACGGGTTCAGCTCGACCGGCGGCGAGGTCACCGGCGGCGAGGGCGGCCGCCACGCCCGTACGGACTCGGACTACGAGGTCACGGACCGCGGCGAGGGCCGCGGAGTCAAGGAGCGCATCAAGGACGCCGTGACCGACCGCGACCGCGGTGACCGGGATCGCGACTACAGCGACCGGGACCGCGACTACAGCGACCGGAACTTCGGCGACCGGGACCGGGACGACACGGTCACGGGACGCGGGACGACCGGGGGCGACGCGATGACCCGGTCCGAGGAGCGCCTGGTCGCCGGCACGCAGACCGAGGAGGCGGGCAAGGCGCGCCTGCGCAAGTACGTGGTGACCGAGCAGGAGCGGGTCACCGTCCCCGTCCAGCGTGAGGAGGTACGCCTCGAGCGCGAGCCGATCACCGACGCCAACCGCGACGCGGCGCTGTCCGGGCCCGCCATCAAGGAGAGCGAGCACGAGGTGACCCTGCGCGCCGAGCGCCCGGTCGTCGACACGGAGGCCGTGCCGGTGGAGCGGGTGCGGCTCGGCAAGGAGACCGTCCGCGACGAGGAGCACGTCGAGGGCGAGGTCCGCAAGGAGCGCATCGACTTCGACGGCCCCGACGACCGTCGTTGATCTTCTGAAGGTCTTGGATCACGCAGCATGAAGGCCTCGGCGGGCTGCTCTGGAGCGCCAGCTCCTCGGCCCGCCGTGGCCGGCCTCGGCGGGAGCGACGATCCGTACCCCCCACTCAGCTACGACATGCGTCTTTTGCTTGTGATTTTGATCCGGCCCGTCGAACTGTGCGGGACGACCCGGTTACTGGTGTGATTGAGCGATGAAAATCTGGCCGGGGAACCCCTACCCGCTCGGCGCGACGTACGACGGCGGCGGGACGAATTTCGCATTGTTCTCCGAGGTCGCGGAGCGGGTCGAGCTGTGCCTGTTCGACGACGACGGCAAGGAGACGCGCATCGATCTGCCCGAGCGTGAGGCGCTCGTGTGGCACGGCTATCTGCCGCGGATCGTGCCCGGCCAGAGATACGGCTATCGCGTGCACGGCCCGTACGATCCGTCGCGCGGCCTGCGCTGCAATCCCAGCAAGCTGCTCCTGGACCCCTACGCCAAGGCGATCGAGGGGCACAACGACTGGACCAACGCGCTCTTCTCCTACGAGTTCGGCAATCCCGGGCAGCGCAACGACGCCGACTCCGCGCCGTACGCGATGAAGTCCGTCGTCGTGAACCCGTGGTTCGACTGGGGCAACGACCGCCCGCTGCGCATCCCCATGTGGGAGACGGTCATCTACGAGGCGCACGTCAAGGGCATGACCCAGCGGCACCCGGACGTGCCCGACGATGTGCGCGGCACCTATTCCGGGCTCGCCCACCCGAAGATGATCGAGCACTTCAAGAAGCTCGGCGTCACCGCCGTCGAGCTGATGCCGGTGCACCAGTTCGTGCACGACAGCACGCTGATCGACAAGGGCCTGACGAACTACTGGGGCTACAACACGATCGGCTTCTTCGCCCCGCACAACGACTATTCCTCGTTCGGCGGGCGCGGCGGGCAGGTGCAGGAATTCAAGTCGATGGTCAAGGCCCTGCACGCGGCCGGCATCGAGGTCATCCTCGACGTGGTCTACAACCACACCGCCGAGGGCAACCACCTCGGCCCGACGCTGTCGTTCAAGGGCATCGACAATCCGGCGTACTACCGGCTGGTCGACGAGGACAAGCAGTTCTACTACGACACCACCGGCACCGGCAACAGCCTGAACGTGCGCCACCACGAGTCGCTGCGCCTCATCATGGACTCGCTGCGCTACTGGGTGACCGAGATGCACGTCGACGGTTTCCGCTTCGACCTGGCGTCGGCGCTGGCCCGCGAGTTCCACGAGGTCAACCGGCTCGCGGCGTTCTTCGACCTGGTCAACCAGGACCCGGTGGTCTCGCAGGTCAAGCTCATCGCCGAGCCCTGGGACGTCGGCGACGGCGGCTACCAGGTCGGCGGCTTCCCGCCCCTGTGGACCGAGTGGAACGGCAAGTACCGCGACAGCGTCCGCGACTTCTGGCGCGGCGAGCCCGCCAGCCTGGGCGAGTTCGCGTCGCGCTTCACCGGCTCGTCCGACCTCTACGAGATCGACGGCCGCCGCCCCATCGCCTCGATCAACTTCGTCACCGCGCACGACGGCTTCACCCTCGCCGACCTGGTCTCCTACAACGAGAAGCACAACGAGGCCAACGGCGAGGACAACCGCGACGGCGAGAGCCACAACCGGTCCTGGAACAGCGGCGCCGAGGGCCCGACCGACGACGCGGAGATCAACAAGCTCCGCGCCCGCCAGCAGCGCAACTTCCTGGCCACGCTGCTGCTCTCGCAGGGCGTCCCGATGGTCGCCCACGGCGACGAGTTGGGCCGCACCCAGCAGGGCAACAACAACGTGTACGCCCAGGACAACGAGCTCAGCTGGGTCGACTGGGAGGACGCGCGCCACCACGACGTGCTGACCCGCTTCACCCGCAGCCTGACCGAGCTGCGCCACCAGCACCCGATCTTCCGCCGCCGGCGCTTCTTCACCGGCGAGCCCGCGGGCGACTCGAAGGTCCCGGACATCGCCTGGCTGCGCCGCGATGCCGAGCCCATGACGCCCGACGACTGGAACCAGCAGTCGGGCATGACCATGACCGTCTTCCTCAACGGCGCGGGCATCCCCGAGACGGACGCCCTCGGCGAGGCCATCGCGGACGACTCGTTCCTCGTGCTCTTCAACCCGCTCGGCGAGCAGGTCACCTTCACCCTGCCCCCGAAGGAGTACGGCACCGCGTGGGAGCGGGTCATCGACACCGCCGACCCGCTGCTGGCCAGCCGCAAGCGCAGCCTCAAGGCGGGCACCCCCTTCGAGGTGGGCGGCCACACCATGGTCGTCCTGAAGTGCCGCTATCACGCCTGATCGCCGGGCCGGACCAGGCCGGCGTCGTACGCCACGACGACGGCCTGGACGCGGTCGCGCAGGCCGAGCTTCGTGAGGATCGCCGAGAGGTGGGTCTTCACGGTGGCGCGGCTCAGGTGGAGCTCGGCGGCGATCTCGTCGTTGGACAGTGCCCGCGCGACCAGGGTCAGCACCTCGCGTTCGCGGTCGCTGAGGACGTCGAGCCGCGGTGAGCGGCCGAGCGGGGGCGTGGCGGCGAAGCGGTCCAGCAGGCGGCGGGTCACCGTCGGGGCGAGCAGGGCGTCGCCGTGGGCCACGAGGCGGATGGCGCGGGCCAGCTCGTCGGGGCGGATGTCCTTGAGCAGGAAGCCGCTCGCGCCCGCGCGCAGCGCCGCGACCACCGGCTCGTCCAGGTCGAAGGTGGTCAGCATGATGATCCGGGCGGGGTTGCGCTCGGCGGCCAGCCGCCGGGCCGCCTCGACCCCGTCCACCCCCGGCATCCGTACGTCCATCAGCACCACGTCCGGCCGGTGCTCGCGCGCCAGGGCGACCGCCTCCGCCCCGTCCGCCGCCTCGGCGACCACCTCGAGATCGTCGCGGCCGTCCACGATGAGCGCGAAGCCGGCCCGCACGAGCTCCTGATCGTCCGCGACGAGCACCCGGATCGTCACGCCGCCGCCTCCAGGGGGAGGTCGGCGCGCACCAGGAAGCCGCCCGTGGCGGTGGGCCCGGCGTCGAACGTGCCGCCGAGCAGCCGCGCCCGCTCCCGCATCCCGATCAGCCCGTGCCGGCTGCCCGCGACCCGGCCCTGGACCCGGGCGGGCCCGTCGTCGCTGACCTCCACGCTGACCGCCGCGCCGGTGCAGCTGACCGTCACGCGCGCCCGGGTGGCCTGGCTGTGGCGCAGGGTGTTGGTCAACGACTCCTGCACGATCCGGTACGCCGACAGGTCCACGGCCGGCGGCAGCCGCACCGGCTCGGCGCGCAGGTCCACCCGCAGCCCCGTGGTGCCCAGCGAGGCCGCCAGCTCGGGCAGCTGCGCGAGGCCGGGCTGCGGTCCGGTGCCCTCGGACTCGTCGGACAACGTCTGCAGCAGCACGCGCAGCTCCTGCAGGGTGCCCCGGGCGGCCGTACCGATGGTGGTCAAGGCCTTGCGCGCGTGCTCCGGGCGGCGGTCGAAGACGTCCTCCGCGGCCTGCGCCTGCACCACGATCACCGAGATCGTGTGGGCCAGCACGTCGTGCAGCTCCCGGGCGATGCGGGTGCGCTCCTGCGCGAGGATGCGCTGCCGTTCCTCCTGCCGGCGCAGGTCGCGGGTGCGGGCCAGCTCGCCCAGCGTCCAGCCGAGGGCGGGCCCGGCCGCGGCCAGCAGCGTCTCGGTGAGCCCGTCGCCGGTCAGCAGCTCCAGCACGGCGCTGCCCGACAGCAGCGCCAGGACCCACAGCGAGCGCCGGGGCGGGCGCAGCCGCGCGTAACAGGCCAGCACCGCCGACGCCTGCCCCAGCCAGCCGATGCCGGGACTGAGCACCTCGAGGCCGGCGCCCGCCGCGACCGCCACCGCCATCGCCGCCTCCGGCCGGCGCCGCATCAGGACGACGGACCCGGCCTGCACGCCCGCCAGCGCGATCGCCGCGCCGAACCCGAGCGGCCCCCGTGGCCCCTCCGGCGTCACGATGACGAGCAGCGTCAGCACGAGGAACAGCGCCCCCGCGACGCCGATGTCGATCTGCCGTAGCCGGCTCCCCGCTGTCATGACCTGAGCGTAGGGAGCCGTGCCGCCGCGGGCATCGGTCCCAGGACTGAGCTGTTCGTGGGTCCGGGGGATGATGGGTCCATGAGCGATCTCAGCCGCTTCCACGAGGCCCAGCAGGACGTCTACGACCGCGCGCTCGACGAGCTGCGCGCCGGCCGCAAGCGTACGCACTGGATGTGGTTCGTGTTCCCGCAGATCGCCGGTCTCGGCTTCAGCGCGACCGCCCAGCGCTACGCGATCCGCGACCTCGCCGAGGCCCGGGACTATCTGGCCGACCCGGTCCTCGGCCCGCGCCTCGCCGAGTGCGCCCGCGCCCTGCTCGGCGTGTCCGGCCGCACCGCCCACGACATCCTGGGCACGCCCGACGACCTCAAGCTCCGCTCGTCCATGACCCTGTTCGCGGCCGCCGCCGACGACCCGGCGCTCTTCGAGTCGGTCCTGGAGCGCTACTACGACGGCGAGCCCGATTCCGCGACACTCGAACGCGTCCGAGGCGCCGGGACGCCCAGGCACTAAGGTGTGGCGCCATGACGCGCATCCTGCTGGTGCCGGGCAGCACTCGCGACGAGTCCCTGCACACCGCCGCCCTGCGCACGGCGGCCCGGTTCGCCCCCGAGGGCATCTCCGCCACGCTCTACACCGGCCTGCGTGACCTGCCGGCCTTCGTGCCGGGGGAGCAGCGGCCGCCCGCCTCCGTCGCCGGCCTGCGCGAGCAGATCCACGAGGCGGATGCGGTGCTGTTCAGCACGCCCGAGTTCGCGGGCTCGCTGCCGGGCAGCCTCAAGAACCTGCTCGACTGGCTCGTGGACGGCGGCGACCTGCAGGCGAAGCCGGTCGCGTGGCTGTCGGTCGCCCCGGCCGGCCAGGACGAGGGCGCCCGCGAGACGCTGGAGACCGTCCTCGGGCACGCGGGCGCCCGGCTGCTGCGCGCGGCGTGCATCCGGCTGCCGCTGACCCAGGCGGCGGTCGACCTCGGCGGCATGATCACCGATCCCCAGCTGCACCAGGCGCTGCAGGACATGGTGCACGCCCTGGTCCGCGTCCTCACCATGGGCGACGGCACCCCGCAGCCCTCCTGGGCGGCCGTCTCCAGCGTCTACCCGACGATCAACCCGCAGTCGGCGCCGCGCTCGCACGCCTACCCCGCGGCCGGCCGGCACCCCGGCGGCCCGCGCGCGCAACCGCCCGGTCCGCAGGGCCCGGCCGTCCGCCGCCCGTGGGGCCCGCCCCGCTTCCCCGGCGACGGCGGACCCTGGGGCAGCTGAGACCCGGCGTCGGCCGCCGGGCCGACGCGCCCGGTCGGCGGGCACCGCGCCCTGGCAGCGGGCGACGCGCTCAGTCGGCGGGCGACGCGCCCGGGCGGCGGGCGACGCGCCCGGGCGGGTGGCCGGCCCGATCCGCGGGCGGCGCGCCCGCGGTCGGCGACCCGCCCGGCAAGGGCGTGACGCAGCTCTCAGCCGACGAGGTTGAAGTTTCAAGTCAAGAGGCCGATCGTTGCAGGCATGACGCTGCGTTCCGACCGCGACCTCCTGCAGGCCGCCGTCGACCTGTCGAGGCTGTCCCCGCCCGCGCCCACCCACTACGCCGTCGGTGCCGTCGTCGCCGACGCGGCCGGCGGCATCCTGGCCACCGGCTACACCGGCGAGGCCGAGCACTTCCACGCCGAGGAAGCGGCGCTGGCCAAGCTCGCCGGCCCGGCCGTCACCCTCTACACCTCCCTGGAGCCGTGCACCTTCCGCCGCTCCCGCCCGCGGCCGTGCACGGACCTGATCCTCGCCGCCGGCATCCGCCGCGTCGTCCTCGCCCTGCGCGAGCCGCTGCTCTTCGCCGACTGCCACGGCGTGGAGTCGCTGCGCGCGGCCGGCGTCGAGGTCGTGGAGCTGCCCGAGCTGGCCCCGGCCGTCCGCAAGATCAACGCCCACCTGCTGGCGGCGCCGGCTCTCTGAAGTCGCGGATCTCCGGCATGTGGCGCTCGGCCCACTCGCGCAGGGCCGCCAGGGGCTCGTCGAGCGAGCGGCCCAGCGGGGTCAGGGCATAGCAGACGCGCGGCGGGACGGACGGCTCGACCCGGCGGGGAGCCGGCGGGTGACCGCGATCGGGGCGCGGCCGGTCGGGAACATCCTGCACCGCCAGCTGCAGCCGCATGTCGCGGATCTGCGCGGGCTCCTCATCCCCGAATGCGGGCACATCGTTCCGCTGGACCGGCCGGACGCGCTGCTCGGGTTGTTGTGAGGCATAACGCCGCCGGGGCGCGGGGAGCGCGGCGAGACTGACGGCATGTCGCTGTCCCTGCTGCTCGCCCTGGTCCTGGCGGGATCCCCGTGGCCGTTGCCCGGACACGATCCCGCGAACACCGGATGGAACCCCACGGCGCCGGCCGTCACCGCACTGCGCCACCAGTGGACGATCCCGGCGCCCGTCGGTGTCGCCGAGTGCGCCGCGCCGCCCGTCCCGCCCGTGGTCGCCGGGGGCCGGCTGTTCCTGCTGGACCGCTCGACGAACGGCGTCGCCGCCCACGACGCCGCCACCGGGGCGCGGCTGTGGACGTGGCAGGGCACCTACTACTTCCGGGCCGCCCGGCTCGCGGTCGCCGGCGACCTGCTGATCGTGGTCGAGGAGCCGTGCCACCTGTCCGACGAGGACACCCGGGTCGCCGCCCTCGACGTGGCCACCGGTGCGCTGCGGTGGCAGCGGTACGGCTCGTGGCGTACGCCCGGCATCGTCCTCGACCGCGGCATCCTGGTCACCGGCGGCAACTGTCCCGGCTGCATCTCCGACATCGCCTACCGGATGCACGGCGTGCGCGTGGCCGACGGCACGACGGCGTGGGAGTCCGCGTGGCAGGACATCGCCGGACCGGTCTCCGCGAACGGCCGGATCCTCGTGACGGCGGCCGGACGGGATCCGTTCCCGGGCGTACCGGCTCCGAAATGGACCCTCCTGGACATCCGCACCGGCAAACGGATCTGGCACACGCGGATCCCGACGGCCGGCGTGCGGGCGGCGGATCCCGGCGGGGAGCGGCTCTACCTCGCCGAGGCCCACGGGATGCGCGTCGTCGCGGCCGCCACCGGCAGGCGCCTCTGGGCGACGGGCGTGGGACGCGCCGGCGGGGTGGCCGTGGACGACCGGCGCGTCTACGTCAGCTTCCCCGGCCAGGTCCGTGCCTACGACGCCGGGACCGGCCGCTTCCGCTGGGCGCGGGCCATGACGGCGCCGGGCCGTCCGGTGCGGGCCGGATCCGTCCTGTACGTCCCCACCGGCGCGACGATGGCCATCCTGGATCCCGCCTCGGGGTCGACCGTGGCGCTCTCGGCACCGTTCCGTCCCGTGACCGGGCCGCCCGTCGTGGCGGACGGACGGCTCTACCTCACCGACGGCGCCACGGTCCGCGCCTACGCGTGATCTTTCCCCCGGCCGGTACGCTCGGGGGCGATGCGAACCAAGCAGCAGCTCACCGAGGCCATCCACCGCGACCGGCGGGCCGCGCTCGTCGTCAACGCCCACTCGCGGCGCGGGCGGCAGTTCTACGACCAGGCCCGGCAGCGGCTGCTCGCGGCGGGTTTCGAGCTGCTCGGCGATCATCCGCTGGAGCGGCCCAGGGAGCTCGAGCGCACCATCGACGCCGCGCTCGCCACCGGCGCCGACCTGCTCGTCGCGGGCGGCGGGGACGGCACGATCAGCACCGCCGGGCGGATGCTCGCCCACCGCGACGTCGCCCTCGGGCTGCTGCCGCTGGGGACGACCAACAACTTCGCGCGTACGGTCGGCGTGCCCCTGGACCTCGACGAGGCGATCACCACGCTCACCCACGGCGCGGTGGTGGACGTGGACCTGGGTGTCGCCGGGGACGAGCTGTTCACCAACCACGTCGGCATCGGGCTGTCCGCCGAGATCATGGTCGCCGCCCCGCCGCGGCTCAAGCGCGTCGTGGGGCGCCTCGCCTACCCGGCCACCGCGCTGGCCCTGCTCGCCCGGCACCGCCCGATGCGCGCGACCGTGCGGGCCGACGGGCGCGAGAACGTCTACGACACCCACCAGCTGTACGTGGCCAACGGCGGCTTCCACGCCGGGCGCCCCATCACCGCGGACGCCGGGGCGGACGATCGGCTGCTGGTGGCGTACCCGGTGGGCGGCCCGACCCGCGGCGGCCTGCTCCGCGAGACGGCGCGCAACGCGGCGACCGGCCATCGCCGCACCCTGCGCACCGACCCGTTCCTGGCCACGGGCGAGGTGTGGCTGGAGACCGACCGGCCCGCGCGCGTCGAGGTCGACGGCGAGCCGCGCGGGCACACCCCGATCCGCATCGGCCTGGCCGCCAACGCCCTGCGCGTGATGGCCCCGCCCGGCACGCCCGACCACTGACTGCGCGCGCCGTACCGCTGAGCCCGCGCCGTCGCGCCGTAGCGCCGAGCCCGCGCGCTTGGTGCCGAGCCCGCGCGCCTGGCGCTGATCGCTGAGCCGGCGCTGACCACCGGGCCTGCGTGCCTCGCGCGCGATCGACCACCGAGCCCGAGGGCCGGGCGCGGCCGTCAGGGCAGGACCGCCTGGACGGCCGGGAGCCAGCGGGCCGCGATCTTCACGTTGCCGGCGTCGCCCGGGTGGACGCCGTCGTAGGTGTCCGTGGCGGTGTCGAAGCCGGTCCACTGGTCGACCACGGTGATCGGGGACGCCGCGGTGGTCAGGCCCGCCGCCCACGCCGGTATCGCCGCGTTGAGGGCCGCCACGCGCTGGGCGCACTCCGGGCACGTCGACGGGTTCATCGGGATGATCTGCGCGACGATGATCCTCATGGCCGGGTTCGCGGCGCGCATCTGGCCGACCAGCTTCGTGAACGCGGCGAGAATGGTCGCGGGGGCGATGTTGCTCCACACGTCGTTGGTGCCGAGATGCATGAGGACGACGTCGGGATCCGTGGCGGCCAGCCAGCCGGGCAGCAGGTCCTGGTTGGCGATGTTGGTGGCGAGATAGCCGCCGTGGCCCTCGTTCTCCCCGTCGTACGCGAAGCCGCACCCCTGGCCCGGCAGCGTGCCCACGAAGTCGACCTCGTCGGCCGGCAACTGCTGCCACAGCAGCGCCCGCCAGCAGCCCGGCGAGCCGGTGATCGAGTCGCCCAGCGGCATGATCCGGACGGGCGACCCGGCGGGCGGGGGCGTGGTCGGGCCGGCGCTGCCGGTGCACGTCGTGCCGTTGACCGCGAAGGACGTGGGCGCTGCGCCGGAGCCGGATCCGTTGAAGCCGATCGTGGTCGTGGCGTTGGTGGCGAGGGATCCGTTCCAGGCGGCGTTGCGCACGGTGACGTTCGCGCCGGACTGGGTGTGGACGCCGTTCCAGAGCTGGGTGACGGTCTGCCCGCCCGGGAACGTGAAGGCGAGGGTCCACGAGCTGACCGCGTCGCCGAGGTTGGTGATCGCGACGGAGGCGCCGAAGCCGCCGGGCCATTGGCTGGTCACCTGGTAGTCCACCTTGCACCCGGCGGCGGCGAGGGCGGTGGCGGCCGTGGCGGGGGAGGCGGGCGAGGCGACGGCGACGGCCGCGGCGGTGCAGGCGAGGGCCACGGCGAAGGTCGCGGCCAGGGCACGCCGGCGCGGCGACGCGGCAAGGACCGGTCGGCGCGGGGAGGCGGCGCGGGAGGCGGCGAGGGCAGGCGGGCGCGGGGAGGCGGCGCGGGGCGCGGCGGGAGCGGGCCGACGCGGGGTCGCGGCGCGGGGCGCGGCGGGAGCGGGCGGGCGTGGGGAGGCGGCGCGGGGCGCGGGCGGGGTGGGCCGGCGCGGCGATGCGGGGTCGGCGGCGAAGGGATTCATGGGGTCCTCCCGGGGACGACGGAAGCCGGGGACAGAGCCGCAGCATGCCATGGAAGCGCTCCCAGCGGCACCCGTGCATTGATAACTGCAAATTTCCTGCACATTTCCGCATCTTGACGGCGAGGGTGCCGCCCGGCAGTGTCGGGAGCGCTCCCATGTAATGACAAACGTCAATGTATAGGAGGGGTCATGGCTCGTCAGGCCCGATTCGCCGCGGTGGCCACGGTGCTGCTCGCCGCGGGCCTCCTGGAGGCGGTGCACGCCCTGCCCGCCCAGGCCGCCCGGCAGGCCGAACGCCTCGACCGCGGGCTGATCAGCGTCCGCTCCGGCACCGGCAACCTGGTCAGCTGGCGCTCGCTGAGCACCGATCCGGCCGGCGTGGGATTCCATGTCTACCGTGGATCGACGCTGGTCACCTCCGCCCCGGTCACCGGGTCGACCAACTTCCTCGACGCCGGGGCGGCGGCCGGGGCGTCGTACACCGTGCGGGCCGTGGTCAACGGCAGCGAGCAGGCCGCCGAGGGACCCTCGCTCTCGTTCGCGAACGGCTATCTGGACGTCCCGATCCAGAATCCCAACAGCAGCCTGTACGCCGCCAACGACGCGAGCACCGGCGATCTCGACGGCGATGGAAAGCTCGACCTCGTCCTCAAGTGGGAGCCGCTGAACGCCAAGGACAACTCGCAGTCCGGCGTCACCGATCCCGTTTACGTCGACGGCTACAGACTCGACGGCACCCGGCTGTGGCGCATCAACCTGGGCCGCAACATCCGGGCGGGAGCGCATTACACGCAATTCCAGGTGTACGACTACGACGGCGACGGCGACGCCGAGGTGGCCATGAAGACGGCCGACGCGACCGTCTCCGGCACCGGCCAGGTCATCGGCAGCTCGACCGCCGACTATCGCAACTCGAGCGGATACATCCTGACGGGTCCCGAATACCTCACCATGTTCGACGGACGCACCGGCGCCGCGCTGTCGACCGTCGACTACGTGCCGCCGCGCGGGACCGTGTCCAGCTGGGGCGACTCGTACGGCAACCGGGTCGACCGCTTCCTCGCCGGCACCGCCTTCCTCGACGGGACGCGGCCGAGCCTGATCATGGCGCGCGGCTACTACACCCGCTCGGTGGTCGTGGCCTGGGACTTCCGCAACGGCACGCTGACCCGGCGCTGGACCTTCGACAGCAGCAGCTCGACCAACGCGGGCACAGCGGGGCAGGGCAACCACCAGCTGTCCATCGCCGACGTGGACGCCGACGGGCGCGACGAGATCATCTACGGCTCGCTGGCGATCGACGACAACAGCAACCGCCTCTGGAACACCACGTACGGCCACGGCGACGCCCTGCACGTCGGCGACCTCGATCCGAACCGCGCCGGGCTGGAGGTCTTCAAGGTCGACGAGGACTCCAGCAAGCCGTCGTCGTGGTTCGCGGACGCGCGTACCGGTCAGATCATCTGGTCGACGCCCGCCAACGGCGACAACGGCCGCGGCGTCTCCGGCGACATCTGGGCCGGCAGCCCCGGCGCCGAGTCGTGGTCGTCGGCGGCCGACGGCGTGCGCAGCCCCTCCGGCGCCGTGGTCGCGAGCCGCAAGCCGGGCTCCACCAACTTCCTGATCTGGTGGGACGCGGACCCGGTCCGCGAGCTCCTGGACCAGACCCGCATCGACAAGTACGGCACCAGCGCCGACACGCGCCTGCTGACCGCCGCGGGCGTCCACTCCAACAACGGCACCAAGGCCACACCATCACTCTCCGGCGACATCCTCGGCGACTGGCGCGAGGAAGTCATCTGGCCGACCACGGACAACACCGCCCTGCGCATCTACTCGACCCCGATCGCCACGACCCGCCGGATCACGACACTGCTGCAGGACAGCCAGTACCGCCTGGCGCTCGCCTGGCAGAACACCGCCTACAACCAGCCGCCCCACCCCTCGTTTGCGCTTTCGTAGATCATCCACGGTCTGGGGCCGTCCCTGGGCCGTCCGGGCTCTCGGGCTCTCGGGTTCTCGCAGCTGCCCCAGCTACTCCGCCAGCGCTTTGATGCTCTCCCGGCATCTAGCAGCACCGACGCGTACAGGTGACGAAGCGCGTGCATCCCGTCGGCCCGGTTGGGCGTGATGCCGGCTGCCCGAAGTGCCGGGTGCCAGATTTGATTCGCGGCCACCTGTTGCCGTACCGCCGAGCCCCGGAGCGTCGTGAACATCAGGGGCACCGTGACGGCCGCCCCGTTTGCCGGGTCCTCCCACGGCAGCGTGACGGAGACCGGCGGGCAGGAGTCGAGGTGGCTGCGCACCGCAGCAGCGACGAGGTCAGGAACGGGGACCTGCCGTTCCTTGTCGTTCTTCGGCAGCCCGAACACTAGGTGAGACCCGACCCGCTTGACCTGTCGCCGAACCGTGAGCCAGCCGTCGGCGAAGTCGAAGTCACCCGGCGACAGCCCGAAGATCTCGCCCTGCCTGGCGCCGCAGCCCGCGCCGATGTCCACGATGGCCTGGTAGCGGGGCGCCATCGCGCTCCTGACCGCCGCGACCCGCGACGCCTCCCACGGCACCAACTTGCGCTGAGCCACCACCGGGGCGCTCACCGACTTCGCCGCACAGGGGTTCTTGGCGATCAGCCCATCGTCGACCGCCGCCGTAAAGATGCGCTCAGATGCGCGAACAGCACCGCCCGGGTACTCGAAGCGAGCCCCTTGTCGATCAGTTCCGCATCCCACTCCCGCACCGTGCTCGGCTGAGCGGCAGAAAGTGGCCGTGCGCCGAAGAACGGGATGATGTGGTTACGCACTCGCGACCGCACACTCACCCGCGTCGACTCGTCGAGCCGATGCGTCCGGAGCCACTGTTCCGCGAAGGCGTCGAAGGGCCGCTTTCCCGCAGAGGGGTCGAGGTAGTGGCCGCGCAGCTTATCGGCTTCCACGCTCGCAAGGAAGTCGTCAGCCAGCCGCTTGCTGCGATCCGGGAACGACTTGCTCCGCTCCCGTCCGTCCTGCGCGATGTATCGCATGCGCGCCGCCCTTGCCGGCCGTCCGCGCCTGCCGCTTCGCTCCCGGCGCGGCCCGGCAAGGCCGTAACGCAGTTTCAGCGGGTGCGCCGGAGTCGGACGCCTATCCAAAGAGCGTCCGGGGCTCGCATTTTCCGATCAATGAGTAGACGCGGTCTGCGCTTTCCAGACGAAATATGCGCCCTCGCTTTGGAACTGCTGTTCTTCCTCGATCCGCTTTTCCCGGTAGCGCAGCATCGATGGCAAAATTCCTGCGACCCCCGCTGCAGCGCCAACCGCCGTGACGAGTGGAAGGCCTCCGCTGGCAGCCACCGCAGTTGCTATTGAGCCAAGTGCGAAGGACGCCGCACCGAACGTCGCACCGGCAGCGAGCTTACGGTCTCGGGCTCGCTCGCTCGCGGCAATTTTCTGCCTCAGTGCTATTACCTGCGGGTGAATTTTGTTCTGCCATACGATGTCAGCCGTCTCCTCCGGTGAACGGCCACTGTTATCGCGAATGGTCTCCTCGATTGCTTGCCTAATCAAGACCTGAAGACCGAGGAAGCTCTCAAATTCCTCCTCGCGCAGACGAATAAAATCGGCGGTGGAAAGCCCGCGAATGGCTGGAATCTTCACACGCAGAGCAACATCATCTACATTCAGTCCCGCTGACTCGGATGGCCTGGCGAACATATGCGGCTCGACTAGCGATGCGATCGGCAGCCCGGCCTGCTTGGCGAACGCTGCATCGTAGACCATCTCGTCGAGCTGGCCCTGCAGCAGCTTTAGAGCGACAACCTGCTTCTTTGGCCGCGTTTTCTGGTTGAGGGTCACGGCCGTAGTGCCGGTGAATGACGGCTCACGGAAAGAGCCGGACCATTCGCGAGGCCCAGTCTGCGTGACATCTATCGCCCCCGAGGCACTTAGCTCTTTGGCAAGCACGGCGAGTCTATCTTCATCTATAAAATCGCTCATTCCGAGGCTGAGCGCATGCTGGCGACGATGCTCCTCGCAGTAGCACGGCCGACCAGAGTCAAACATAATGTAGTTGACTAGTCCAGATTTACGGATATGAAGTAGCAATCGAACGTCATTATGTAGCAAGTGGAAGAACTCTTGAGCGTCATCAGTCTTGCGTAAACTTACGTAATCTCGTTCGTATGTTGAGACCAGAGGGCCTTGCATGACGGCAACATCGAAATACTGGAGAACGCTCGCAAACTCCGTGTCTGCAATCTTTGATCGACAGCCGAAATCTGAGCAAGTCTCAGGAGAAATTAGATCTAGGCCTAGGCCTGCTACTACTGCTCCAGAGCTTGGAACGTCGGACACCGCAAGCGCACCCGAGGAAGCACCCTCCGCCAACTCAAGGAGACGGTTACTCGCTTCAGGGAGGTTGATCACCTTGGAAAGTCGACTGAGATCTGTGATCTCGAATTCGTCGATCCATTTGTACATCCAGTGCTGACCCGTGATCTTGCCTGCCACGACCCCGCCCTTCGTCCTAGCCCACAGAGCCGTCCTGATTATCCCTCCTCTCGTCAAAGGGGCGGCACAGCGGCGGTGCAGCCCATGGGGTGGAGTCTGCTTGCCTCCGGCGGGTAGGGCCTCCGGCCCTACGACCCGGGAGGGCCTCCGGCGGCCGGGGCTCCGCCCCTGGCCCCTGGGCCGCTCTGGGATGGCCGGAACCCGGCGGACCATCGCACACCGGAGGCCACCAGACCGCGCCTGCCGGTCCAGGTCGTTCGTCCGGCGGGGCGCTCCACCTGGACCAGGCAGGCGCGGCCCGGCCGAGCGAAGCGTGCGCGACGGGATGTCCCACCGGGACACGGACCACCCATCGCTTTGAAGATCAAAGGCTCAATAGCCCTCAAGATCTCCGGCCCAACGAGGGCACAACTTCCGCCGTAAAGAGCTGGAAAGCGATGACAACGAGCGTGAACGATATGCGCTGGTCAACGCCGCGATTCGGACCACCCGCCGAGGTCGGCGCATGCCCCCGCTTGCTTCGAGATGTACCACTGCGCTTACAGCCCGTATCGATCAAGCGCATCACCGTGAAATCCTGTCGCCGCGATGGTGATCCGACATCGGTCTGCCTGGCATGCCGCCGGGAGCGTGATACTGAGGAGGACAACGAGTGACCTACGAAGACGACGGCAGCGTTGCTTACGTACCGGTGAAGGTCTACGACAACGGTCTCGCGGTGCCTTCTGGCACTACCTTCTACGGCGACCGTGAGCAGACACAGGCGTACGTTGACTGCCTCAACGCGAAGGCGAAGGCGCAGGGCGACGCCACTCGCTATCGCGTCGGTGGACTCGCGCCCCTGCCTGACGTTTCTATAGACCGAAACTACGTCGGTCCGTTGCACTCCCTTGAGGACGGTTGTACCGAGCAGACGGCGTAAGCCAACGAGGATCAAGCCAGCGGCCCACTTGGGGCCGTCTCTGGGCCGTCAGGGCCGCCAGGGGGCCGTCAACGTCGACCGATGTCGACCGGCTTTGAACCGTACTTACGTTTGAAATGGCAGGTGAGGACGGGTGTGCGCAACCATGACCAGCGCTCGGGACAAGGTCCACGCGAGACACCGCCGACAACCAGCTGCCGCGCCCGAGCTTCGCGATCCAGTGAGGCGGGTCGCCCGGGGCTTCGGCACACTGGCGTCATGGAGATCGCCGGACGTCTTGCCGAAGCGCTGGGCAGCACCCTGATCGGCAGCCGCACGCTGGCCGGAGGCTTCTCGCACGAGACAGCCCTGCTCACGCTGGCCGACGGTCCGGTGGTGGCCCGGGTGGGCGGCGGCGACCCCGCGATCGAGGCGGCCGTGATGGACCGGGCCCGTGCGGTCGTGCCTGTGCCGCAGGTGCTGCTGGTCGAGGAGCAGTGCATGGTCATCGAGTACGTGGCCGGGGATCCGCTGAGCGAGGTGCTGGACGCCGGCCGGGGCGATCTGGCGGCTTTGGGCGAGGTCGTGGGGCACACGATCGCGCGCATCGGGTCGATCCGGCTCGACCGGCCCGGCTTCTTCACCGGGCCGGAGCTGACCGTCAAGCCCGAGGAGCCGTGGTCGCAGCAGCTGCCCGGGATGGCGCGGTGGTGCATGGACCGGGTCCCGGACGGGCGGCTCAGCGACCGGGTCCGCGCGGACTGGATCGAGCTGTGCGCGGAGGAGGCGCCGCTGCTGGCCGCTGTGGACTCGATCGCCCGGCTCACGCATGCGGACGTCAACCCGAAGAACATTCTCGTGGCCCGCGATGCCGGCGGGTGGCGGGTGACGGCGGTGCTCGACTGGGAGTTCGCGTACTCGGGATGCCCCTACGGCGACGCCGCCAACATGGTGCGCTTCGGCGGCGACTATCCGGCCGGGTTCGTCGCCGGGTTCGAGGCGGGCTTCGCCGGTGACCAGCCGGCAGACCTGCCACTGCGGGCGGACTGGGCGCGGATCGGGCGGGTGCTGGACATGTTCGCGCTCAGCGACCTGGTCACCCGTACCCCCGGTCATGTCGTCGCCGATCAGGCGGCGGCGGTCATCGTGAGCCGGACCCGCGCCATGCGGTGATCGCGGTCACACTGGAACAACGGAAAATGCATCGGTGGACACCTGGGTTGAGCAATGCCCCCCACCGAGAGGTAGTTCCGATGGCCAGCAGAAAGGCCCGGCGGCTCATCGCCGTCGCCGCCTCCGCCGTGACAGCGGCGGGGCTCGGCGTGGTCGGCCTGGTGCTCACCCAGCAGGCGAGCGCCGCCACCGTCGACACCAGCGGCTACTACGTGCTGAAGAACCGGGCGAGCGGCAAGGTGCTCGACGTCTACGAGTACTCGAAGGCGGACGGCGCCCGCATCGACCAGTGGTCGCAGAACAACGGGGACTGGCAGCAGTTCCAGTTCCTCGACATGGGCAGCGGCTACTACCGGCTCAAGGCCAAGCACAGCGGCAAGGTCGTCAGTGTGGCGAGCGCGTCCAAGGCCGAGGGCGCCCAGGCCGTCCAGTCGACGGGTGACAGCAAGGCGGCCGCCCAGCAGTTCGAGCTGCTCGACATGGGCAGCGGCTACTACCGCCTGAAGAGCAGGAACAGCGGCAAGGTGCTCGCCGTCGAGGGCGGCTCCACGGCCGACGGCGCCAATGTCGTGCAGACCACCGGCGACTCCAAGGCCACCGCGCAGCAGTGGTCCCTGGTCAAGGCCGGCAGCAGCGGCAGTACGGGCGGCACCACCAGCCCGACCGCGGCGTGGCCTGCCGAGACGGGCAGCCAGAAGGTGTCCAGCATCATCTCGGTCCCGAAGAGCGGCCTCGACGGCGGCAACAAGCGCTACTACGCCGACGGCGGCGGCCAGGAGGAGGGCCAGGACCCGATCTTCGAGCTCGCCGACGGCGCGACCCTCTCCAACGTCATCATCGGCTCCCCGGCCGCCGACGGCGTGCACTGCAAGGGCTCCTGCACGCTCAAGAACGTGTGGTGGCTCGACGTGGGCGAGGACGCGGCGACGTTCCTCGGCGGCGCCTCGGCGACCTACACCGTGGACGGCGGCGGCGCGAAGAAGGCCTCCGACAAGGTCTTCCAGCACAACGGCGGCGGCACGCTGACCATCAAGAACTTCCAGGTCGAGGACTTCGGCAAGCTCTACCGCTCCTGCGGCAACTGCAAGTCCGGCCAGCAGAAGCGCACGGTCGTCGTGCAGAACGTCACCGTCACCGCCCCCGGCAAGACGATCGTCGGCATCAACACCAACTACGGCGACACCGCGACGCTCAGCGGCATCACCATCATCGGCGACAGCTCGAAGAAGATCTCGATCTGCGACCGCTTCACCGGCAACAGCACCGGCGCCGAGCCGCCCAAGACCGGCTCCGGCCCGGACGGTACGTACTGCAAGTACTCGACGTCCGCCATCACCTACAAGTAGCCCCCGAACCCGAGTGGGGCGGCGCGCCGGGATCCGTGCCGCCCCCTCGTCATCCCCGCCGCTCGCCGTCCTCCTGCGTGTCGCGGGCCGTGACGGCTGAGCCGGCTTGCTTCCGCCGATTCGCGGCGAGCGGCCGAGCGCCGCAGACGGAAAGCCCCCGCGCACCCGCGCACGGGATGCCCAAACCGCCTACGAGCGGCCGGCACCCGGGCCGGGCAGAGCGCGACACCCGCCGGCGTCGTGCCGGCCCGGCAAGTGGGGACGTTCGACCCTGCCCGGCGGACGCCACGGCAAGCAGGGTGAGGGGATCCAGTACGTCCCCGGGAGGATGCCGTGTTCCCGTACCGTGACACCGACCTCCGGCTTGCCGCCGCCGCGGCGGTCCGGGCGCCCTCGCTGCACAACAGCCAGCCGTGGCGCTTGCGGCTGCGGGACGGCGGGATCGAGGTGCTGGCCGACCGCTCACGCCAGCTCGCGGTGGCCGACAGCACGGGCTGGGCGGTACGCCTCGCGTGCGGCGCCGCCACGTGCAACGCCCGGCTGGTGCTCGCGGCGGCCGGCAAGCCCCCCGAGGTGCTCGTGCATCCCGACCGCTCCGATCGGGATGTGATCGCGCGGCTGGTGCCCGGGGCGCCGCGCCCCGGCACGTACGCGGAGGAGGAGCTGGCGGCGGCGATCCCGCGGCGGCGCAGTCAGCGGGACCCGTTCTCGCCGGAGCCGGTGCCGGCCGGCGCGCGACTGCGGCTGCTGGAGGAGGCCCGGGGCGCCGGCGCCTGGCTCGAGCTGCTGGCCGGGATGACGGCGCTGGCCGGGTTCGCCGAGATCGCCACCAGCGCCGACCGGGTGCTGCGCCGGGACCTGCACTATCAGGCCGAGCTGTCGGCGTGGGCGCACACGACCGAAGCGCCGGACGGGGTGCCGGTGACGGCCGGGGCGCCGTACCCGGAACCGCAGGATCTGCTGCCGCAGCGCGCCTTCGGCAGCCGGCACCGCGCGCCCGGCCGCGACTTCGAGCCCGAGCCGCTGGTGGCCGTGCTGGGCACGGTGGGCGACCGGCCGTACGACCAGGTGGTCGCCGGGCAGGCGCTGCAGCGCGTGCTCCTGGCCGCGACCGCCGAGGGCCTCGCCGCCTCGATGATCTCCCAGCCGATCGAGGTGCCGCCGGCCCGCGAGCAGCTCCGGCGTGCGCTGCGGCGCTCCGGCGTCCCGCAGATGGCCCTGCGCATCGGCTACGGCACCCCGGGCCGCCCGGTCCCGCGCCGCGGCGTCGACGACGTGATCGTGCCCTAGGTTCCTGTGCCGAGCACGCCCGGGAGCTGGGAGCGGCGGGTGACCCCGAGGACCGGGTACGCCCGGCTCAGGTGGATGCCGATCGTGCGGGCGGACAGGCCGAGGCGGGCGGCGATCTGCGGGTTGGTCAGGCCCTGGGCGGCGAGCGTCACCACCTCGCGCTGCTGCGGTGTGAGGCGGGCGCCCGGGGTGGCGCCGGGGCGGGGCGGGGGTGCGGCGGCGGCCAGTTCGGCGGCGGTGCGGTCGCGCCAGGCGGGGAGGCCGGCCGCGGCGAAGGCGTCGCGGGCCGCGGTCAGGAGCGGGCGGGACTCGGCGGGGCGCTGGCGGCGGCGGAGCCAGGTGGCGTAGTCCATGGCGGCCAGGGCCCGCTCGACCGGCCACCGCGCGGTGCCGGGGTCGGCGAGCGCCCGGCGGTAGTGGTCCTCGGCGGCCGGGTCCTGCTCGGCGAGCAGCGCCTGGGCGAGGTGCCACAGGGCGGTCAGGCGGGCCGAGCGCAGGGCGTGCACCCGATGCGCTGCCGCGTCGGCCAGCGGCTTGATCGTGGCGCCGCGGCCGAGGGCGACGGCGATCCGGGCCAGGTCGGCGAGGCCCAGGTCGGAGAGGCGGTGGTGGACCGGGTCGCCGGCCGGGTCGTAAAGGTGGCGCAGGCGGTGGTGGGCCACATCGTGCTCGCCGGCGATCCAGGCGGCCAGGCCGCGGGCGCGGTGCAACCGCATCTCGTGGGCGGCGTGGTGCACGGGTTGGACGGCGGCGAGGGCCGCGCGCAGCCGTTCTTCCTGGTCGGGGTCGCCGCGCAGCACGGCCACCGAGGCGAGCGCGGCCAGGGCGCCCGCGCGGGTGTCGGCGAGGCCCGGGCCGGGGGACGTGCCGAGCACCTCGCCGGCCCGGGCGCGCGCTTCGTCGTAGCGTCCATGGTCGAACGCCGTCCAGGCCAGGCCGCCGAGCGCGAGGGCGCGGTTGATGCCGCCGGGCGGCGCGAGGGCGTACGAGTCGCGCAGCTGCTGCTCGGCGAGACCGGTCTCGTGGCGGGACAGCGCCGTCGTGCCGAGGATCATGGCCCGGAGATCCGGCGCGAGGGAGCCCGTGGCCGAGGTTCCGGCGGGGAGCGGATCCGACGTGGCCACCGCCCGCGCCCACGTCGTCAGAAGGGGATGCGCCACCGGGCGGCCGGCGTCGAGCAGGTCCCGCACCGCGGCCAGGGCCGGGCCGTCGCCGCGCAGCCACAGGGCACGCATGAGCGGCGCCAGCTCGGCGGCCTCGATCGGCCCGGTCGGCGCGGCGGCCGGGGGACCGGCGGTCAGCGCGCGCGCCCAGGCCGGCTCGCCCGCCAGGTGCGCGTTGTGCGCGGCGTGCAGGCGGTCGCTGTGCGCGGCGTGCGGGTCGGGGCTGCGCTCGGCGGCGACTGCCAGCGCGTACGCGGCCGCTCGCAGCCACCCCGCCCGGGTGAGCCGGTCACCGGCCCTGCGCAGCTCCGCGATCAGGCCGTCGTCGAGCGCGGATCCGGCCCGGGCGGCATGCCACGCCCGGGCGGCACCGCGGGGAAGCGCCGCGGCCAGCTGGAACCGGGCCTCGCGGATCAGGTCGACCCCGGCCCGTTCGATCACGGCGGCACGGACGACCGGATGCGTGAAGCGCCGCGCGGTCCCGGGCCGCAGCACGCCGTCCACGGCCAGCCACTGCCACACCTCGGGGCGCACGAGCGTGCCGAGGGCCCGGGCGGTCGCGTGACCCGGCGTCTCGGTGGCGAAGGCCGCCAGCAGCGCCGCGCGGAGGCGTACGGGATCCAGGGTGTCTGCCATGGGAGCCAGCGCGCGCCGCAGCCGGGGCGGGACGGGCAGCTCGGTCGCGGAGGGCGGGAGCTCGCCGGGCGCGGGCAGATTGCGGGCGAGCTCGGTCAGTGCCAGGGGATTGCCCGCGCTCTGCGCCAGCAGCAGGTGGGTCGCGGGATGATCCCGGACGTCCGCGACGACCCGCTCGGCATCCCGGCGGCGCAACGGCCGGAGGGCAACCGGATGCCAGGGCGGACCCGCGGGATCCACCGCCGACGCCAGCACGGGTACGGCGCGCTGCCCGAGGATCGCCGCCCGCGACACCGCGTCCAGCCGATCCAGGTCGTCGACGCACCACAGCCAGCCGGCGCCGAGCCCGTCGGCCAGCTCCCGCACGGCGCCGGCCAGGGAACCGGGCTCCACCGGGGCGGGCACGGCGCCGATCAGCCGGGCGACCGCCGCCGGCAGCTCGGGCAGCGGCAACAGCAACCGCTGCAACCCCGCGCCGGGCAGCGCCTCGTCACCCGGCAACGCGCGCGCGGCGAGCACCCTGCGGCCCGTGGCGGAGCCGCGCCGGACGGCCTCGGCCAGCACGGCGGACCGCCCGGTGCCGCGCGCGCCGTGCACCAGGACCGAGCTGCCGCGCCGCAATGCGGCGTCGATGTCCGCCAGTTCGGAGGTACGCCCGGCAAGCCCTCCGATCACGGCGACTCCACCGGTCCCGCCGCGCCGCCGCCGGGTGCCGAGGCGGCGCGGGCAATCATGCTCAGCTGCGTCCGGTTGGTGACGCCGAGCAGCGGGAAGATGCGGTACAGGTGCGAGCCCACCGTCCGTGGCGACAGCGCCAGCCGTGCGCCGATCTCCCGGTTCGTCAGCCCCTCCGCGGCGAGCCGGACGATCTGCACCTGCTGCGCGGTCAGCCCCGCGAACGGATCCTCCCGTGCGGTCTCGGCGCGCAGCAGCCCCCGCACCTGGGCGACCCAGCCGGCCGCTCCGAGCCGCTCGAAGGTCTCCAGGGCGTCGAGCAGCACCTCCCGCGCACGCCGGGTCCGCTGGGCGCGGCGGAGCCGGTCGGCGTACTCGACGGCGAGGACCGCCCGCTCGTACGGCCACCGGGCGGATCCCGCGACGAGCGGTGCCAGCGCCGTGGCGGCCGCGGCGGGATCCTCGTCGAGCAGCGCGGTCGCCGCCGCCAGCCGGGTGCGGACGCGGGTGCTGAGCCACCGGGTCGCGTACCGGTGCCGGGTCTGGTCGATGACCGTCGCGGCGGCCGCCTGGGCCCCGATGCGGGCGGCGGCCGCGGCCAGGTCGGGCAGGACCAGCAGCTGCCACGGGTGGCGCAGGTCGCCGTCGGCGCCGCAGGCCTCGCGCAGCAGCTGGTACGCCGTGGCGTGCTCCCCGTCCGCCGCCGCGGCGAGCCCCTGCGCCCACCGCACGCGCACGGCGAACACGGGCACTTCGAGCAGGCCGGGCAGGGGGCGCAGGGCGGCGCGGAGGTCCTCGTCCGGGACGGGACGCCCCCGCCCGTACGCGAGGACGGCCAGCTGGGCGTGCGCCCCCGCCCGGATCAGCGGCGCCTCGGCCGTGACCTGCGCTGCGAGCAGCGGGGCGATGACCTCTTCCGCCTCGGTCCAGCGGCCGAGGTCGACGAGCGCCCACCCGGCGGCGCCCGGCGCGCTGAGGAACGCGCCGATGGCCGTCCCGCCGGTGACCGCGGCGACCGCCGGCCCGAGCAGCCGCAGCGCCTCCTCCGGCTCGTCCAGCAGGAGTGCGGCGGCGCCGGCCGCGGCGGCCGCGTACACCTGGTGTGGCGCCTCCGGATCCGGGACCGCGAGCACGGCATCCCGGACCCCCGCGCCGGGACGCAGCAGCGCGAACGGGAACAGGGTCCGCGGATCCGTCTCCGGACCGCGCAGGGCCGCCCCGAACGCCGTGGCCGGCGGGCCGTCGCCCAGCAGGAAGATCGGGAACGCGGCCGTGCCCGCCAAAGGCCACAGCACCTCGATGTCCGTGTCGCCGCCGCCGGCCTCCGCCAGCGTCCGGGCGAGCAGGTGGGCGGCGGCCCCGGGGTGCCCGCGCATGACCAGGGTCCACGCCGAGAGGGTGGCGATCCGCCGGGCCAGCCGCGGATCAGCGCCGGCCGCGGCGCGGTCGAGCAGGCTGCCCGCCCAGCGGACCCGGCCGACGGTCGAGGCCCGGTCGGCGGCCTGGAAGAGGACGGCCGGCCGCTGCTCCGGGCCGAGCAGCCCGGCGGCCCGTTCGAGCAGGCCGATCGCGGTCACCGCCCCCGCACCGTCGAGCCGGTCGGCGGCTGCGGCCAGCTCGGCGGCCAGGGCCGGATCGGGGCCCTCCGCCGCGGCGGCCCGGTGCAGCAGCGCCTGCCCGGGATCCGTGGTCACCCCGGCGAGATCCAGGTGCGCCCGCTGCCGCCCGGCCGGGCCCGCCGCGTCCAGGACG